>JALUXV010000404.1 GCA_027013165.1 Alteromonadaceae bacterium | reverse complement strand
AATTGCAACCTTTAGTGCTTAATTTGGCCAATGCCAGCTGGGTGTAGTGAGTAAATCTTGTCCTGCAATGGTGGTTTCGCTTAATGTTTTCTCTAGATAAATACTGTTGCATCGCGAATCGCTCTCTAGAGAGGCTATTAGTGGTTTTGCATGTGAGACCACCCACACCTGAGTACTGTTGGCCGCCGTTTTAATGAGCCGACCGAGTGCAGGTAAAAGATCGGGGTGTAAGCTGGTTTCTGGTTCGTTAATAACCATTAGACTTGGCGGGCGTGGTGTAAGCAGGGCGGCAACCCACAGTAAATAACGTAAAGTGCCGTCGGATAGCTCTTTCGCGCTAAGCGGACGCAGTAGTCCACGTTGTTTAAACTGTAGGGTGAAATGTCCATCATTGCTGACACCTATACTAATTGACGCACCGGGAAAAGCATCTTCTATCGCATCGTACAATGCCTCTTCGGCGCCAATTTCAATTATGGTTTGTATAGCGGCTGCTAAGTCGTGGCCGTCATGATGTAGTACGGTTGTGCGAGTACCTAGCTGAGGTTGTCGTGCAGGGGCTTTACTATCGGTTCTAAAATGGTCGTAAAAGCGCCAATTGTTTATAAAGGTCTTTAGAGCTAATACTTCAGGGCATTGCTGTGGGTCGGCGACTTGCGTAAACATGCTTTCGAACATAGGTTGATGTTTGGATATGACCTCCCACTGCTTGCTCCGTTTTACTTTCACTACGTGGTCGATGCGCTCTACCAGAGCTGATGCAGGCCGATACTTCGGCCCTTGCCAAATGGATTCGCGCTTGATTTCTGGATCAAGATTGAAAGCTGATGGATATGGGACTGGTGGTGTTATCCCCAGTGCAACGGCATAGCTAAATTCTTCGCTGGCAAATCCTAATCGCAAACGTTTACTGCTATCTGCTGGTGTCCCTTCTATATTGACTTCACCGCGCTTCATACGATCTGTAATCTCCCGTGGTCCAGCCCAGAACGCTGTACTTAAACCTCCTTCGTTAGCCAAGGAACTAATAACACCACCGCTGGCGGTTTGTGCTAAAAGTCGCAATGCTTTATACAAGTTCGACTTACCAGCACCATTCGCACCTGTCACCAAATTCAGTGGTCCCATAGGTATTATAATATCGTGTAACGAGCGATAGTTGGTGATGGCGAGTGTAGTGATCATTAGAACAACATAGTTTTTTAGCGTAGTTTCAATCCTATCCTTTCCTACTCTAACTGACTAGTTCCGTAGTTCTTAGTACTCCTGTTTGCTAGTCTCAGTGAGTTACTTAGCCATAGGACAAAATTAATAATTTACTGCCGCAAATGGTTAATTTTATTTATATGCTATGTTTATACTATGTAAATTTATAGGTGCCTGTGTAAGCTAATGCAAGTTGTTAGTGAACACCTCGATGTTAGGCATTTTTAATTCGTGTTTACTTCTATGAACAGGAGCGTTGAATGTTCTTTAATAACCAAGCATTATCTGCGGAAAATCAACAACTTAAAAATGAATTGGCAGCCTTTAAGAGCATTCAAAATGATTTGCAAGATTCAATGCTTTATTTCGAGCTAGATGCATCTGCTAAAATCACCGATTACAACAAAAACACGTGTGATGCATTAGGTTACACACCATCACAACTCATTGGTTCTCGGTTTGACAGCCTCATTGTTCGGCGTGCTGTCGAGGAACCACACGCAAAAAAGTTAAAAGCTGCGTTAGATGTCAAAAAACATTATCACGGTGCAATGCAGGTTACTTGTGCAAACGATGAAGACCGATGGCTTCGTGTGATTGTTCAGCCTGTTGTAGGGCAATCCAATCAGGTCGAGCGATTTGCTGTATACGGTAATGAACTAACGAGAACAATTAGTGAATCCCGTGCACAACAGGACATGATAAAAGCGCTTCACCGATCTTCGGCAGTGATAGAATTTAATCTCGACGGCAGCATTATTACGGCAAATCAGAACTTCCTAGATGGCATGGGATATACATTGGAACAAATTGTGGGTAAGCATCACAGTATGTTTTGCAGCGCACAGGAAGCTTCATCACTGGAATATAAACAATTTTGGGAGCAGTTGAATACTGGCCAGCCAGTATCGGGAAGGTTTAAGCGCGTAGACGCTCGAGGGAACGACGTATGGTTAGAAGCGTCTTACAATCCCATTCATGACGAACACGGAAACCTTTATAGTGTAGTTAAGTTTGCTACGGTGATCACTGAGCAGATGGAACGAGAGGTCGCCGTTTCTGAAGCGGCTAACGTTGCTTACACCATTTCTCAAGAAACAGGAGAGTTAGCGAAAAAAGGCCATAAAGTGATTGATGAAACGCTAGACATGATGGGGCAACTAACAAATCAAATGAGTACAGCAAGTCAAGGCATTAAGGATCTAGACGAACAATCTCAAAAGGTGGCCGATCTGGTTCAAAGTATTAGCGGTATTGCGGATCAAACTAACTTGTTAGCATTGAATGCTGCAATTGAAGCTGCGCGAGCCGGTGACCAAGGGCGAGGTTTTGCAGTGGTTGCCGATGAAGTAAGACAACTCGCCTCTCGCACGAGTAGTGCCACAGAGGAAATAGTGAATGTCGTTGTGGAAAACCGCAAGCTCACTGAAAACGCAGTGCACCTAATTGAGCAAGGACAACTCAAAGCCAGTGAGGCGTTAGAGCATTCTTCTGAGTCAGGCTCGGTAATGAACGATATTCAGGACGGTGCTGAAAAAGTCGTGACAGCGATCGGGCAGTTCACACAACGATTATAAGCTTAACGTTAGTGCAGGCCTCGTTGGGCTTGCACTAATAGTGCACTTCCAAACCTTTTTTAGTGCGTTTTTCGCACTAATTTTGTACGGCACGCCGATACAACACTATCCTAAATATCATAATATCTTTGTTTTATAGTCACTTAGCAGTATGGCACGATGAATGCAAAGTAATAATCGAAAAACATAAGGTGTTAATTTGATCACCCAAAACCAATAACAAAGTGATCGTTAACCCGTAAGACCGTCATTTAAGATGTGCAATAACTAGAGTGGTAAAGCGCTCAAAAATTATACAACTAGATTTGTTATTCGTACCCAAGTAACGAATAACGTCCGGCAACGAAGCCCACCAAACGTGATGCAAATGCGTCAAACGTTGGTGGGTTTTTTTTTGGAATCGAGGAACACCAATGAAAATGCTACAACAGGTTTTACGTTTAAAAGGATTGCGCAAAAAAGTTGGCAGTCGTATATCAGCAGCGCTAGCGCTGACCTTGGCTTTAGGTCTTCCGCTAGCAAACAGTGCAAATGCGCAAGATGTGGGTTGGCCAGAAAAAGAAGAACTTAAATTTGGCTTTATTAAACTTACCGATATGGCGCCTTTGGCTATTGCTTATGAAAAAGGCTTCTTCGAAGACGAGGGGCTTTACGTTCAGTTAGAAGCCCAAGCAAACTGGAAAGTGTTGCTAGACCGTGTAATCGATGGACAGCTTGATGGTGCTCACATGCTTGCGGGTCAGCCGTTAGGTGCAACTATCGGTTTTGGTACTGAAGCACACATTATCACTGCATTTAGCATGGACTTGAACGGTAACGGTATTACTGTTTCTAACGAAATTTGGGACAAAATGAAGCCCTACATTCCGGTAGAAGACGGTAAGCCAGTTCACCCAATTAAAGCTGACTACCTTAAGCCTGTAGTTGAGGAGTACCGCGAAGCTGGTAAGCCTTTCAACATGGGTATGGTATTCCCTGTATCTACGCATAACTACGAGCTTCGCTACTGGCTAGCGGCTGGTGGTATTCACCCTGGTTACTATGCACCACATAAAGGCGATACTTCAGGTCAGATTGACGCGGAAGCACTACTTTCTGTAACGCCTCCACCACAAATGCCTGCAACGATGGAAGCAGGTACTATCTACGGTTACTGTGTTGGTGAGCCGTGGAACCAACAAGCAGTATTTAAAGGTATTGGTGTACCAGTAATCACTGACTACGAGATCTGGAAAAACAACCCAGAGAAAGTATTTGGTGTAAGCCAGGCATGGGCAGACAAGTATCCAAACACTCATATTCGCGTTGTTAAAGCGCTTATCCGTGCAGCAATGTGGCTAGATGAAAACGACAATGCTAACCGTCCAGAAGCAGTGCGTATTCTTGCTAGCAGCAGCTATGTAGGTGCTGACGAAGACGTACTTGCTAACAGTATGACGGGCACGTTCGAATACGAAAAAGGCGACAAGCGCGAAGTTCCTGACTTCAACGTATTCTTCCGTTATAACGCAACCTATCCGTACTACAGCGATGCGATTTGGTATCTAACGCAAATGCGTCGTTGGGGACAAATCTCTGAACAGAAACCTGATTCATGGTACCAAGATATTGCGAAGAAAGTGTATAAGCCTGAAATCTATGCAATTGCTGCTAAAGCACTCATTGCAGAAGGTAAGGCAAATGCAGCTGACTTCCCTGAGTTTGATACTGAATCTGGCTTTAAGCCACCACAATCTGAGTTCATCGATGGCGTAACCTTCGACGGAACTCAACCTAATGCTTACCTTGATAGCTTTAGCATTGGTCTTAAAGGCGAAACGGTTCTTTAATCGCCTACGTTAATTGGAGACTCCTATGAGCAAGACGACAAACATTCTTAATCTCGGTACTTCACCGTCGTCACTAGGTGGCATTTTCGGCAAAGTATATCAATCTGCGCCGGCAATATTGTTACCTATCATTGGTTTACTACTGTTTCTTGCAGTATGGAACGGTGTGGCAAAAACCATCGATACCTCCCTTGGTCAGTTTCCTGGCCCCGCTCAAGTCTTTGAGCAGGCGGGAGCGCTCATAGGAGAGCACAACGCACAGCGTGAAAAAGCGGAGGCGTTCTATGAGCGCCAAAACGCTCGCAACGAAGCGCGTATGGCACAAGATCCAACTTATGTACCGAGAATTAGAGAGTTTACTGGTGCGCCTACTTTCTTCGACCAAATTTGGACGAGCTTGTACACCGTATCTGTGGGCTTTCTGATAGCATCGATCGTTGCAGTACCCATGGGGATCATTTGTGGTTTAAGTAAATCAGCTTATACCGCAATAAACCCACTTATTCAGCTATTTAAGCCAGTATCTCCACTCGCTTGGTTACCACTAGTTACCATGGTAGTGAGTGCACTGTATGTGAGCAATGACCCGATGTTCTCAAAGTCGTTTGTTACATCAGCTGTCACCGTATCTCTATGCTGCTTGTGGCCAACCTTAATCAACACTGCTGTTGGTGTATCAGCTATCGATAGCGATCTGATTAATGTAAGTAAAGTACTTCGACTTACGCCTATGTCACACCTCACTAAGATAGTTCTACCCTCTTCAATCCCGATGATTTTCACTGGGTTGAGACTGTCGTTGGGTATAGGTTGGATGGTTCTTATTGCGGCAGAGATGCTAGCTCAAAACCCTGGTTTAGGTAAGTTTGTTTGGGATGAATTCCAAAACGGTAGTTCTGAGTCTTTGGCTAGAATTATGGTGGCAGTGCTTACTATCGGTGCTATTGGTTTCGTACTAGACCGCTTAATGCTTGTAATCCAGCGTAAAGTTAGCTGGGACAAAAACAGCGTACTACGCTAATTAATTAGGAGACTATGATGCAATCTAAACACCTTGAATTAGCGCAAGTAGGTATTGATTTTCCTACGCCAAAAGGCCCATTTACGGCGCTCACTGACGTAAATTTGAAAATTGATAAAGGCGAATTTGTTTCACTGATTGGTCACTCAGGTTGTGGTAAATCTACCGTACTAAACATTATCGCCGGATTACACCAAGCTACCACTGGTGGTGTCATTCTTGATGGTGCTGAAGTTAGAACACCAGGCCCTGAGCGTGCGGTGGTATTCCAAAACCATTCATTGTTACCTTGGTTGAGCGTATACAAAAACGTTGAACTAGCGGTAAAACACACAATGCGTGGTAAGTCGAAAAAGGAAATACGCGAATGGGTGCTTCACAATCTTGAACTGGTGCACATGACTCATGCACTAGATAAATTACCCTCTGAAATTTCAGGTGGTATGAAACAGCGAGTGGGTATTGCAAGAGCGTTGGCAATGGAGCCAAAAGTACTTCTTATGGATGAGCCGTTCGGTGCTCTTGACGCATTGACCCGGGCGCATCTGCAAGACTCATTGATGGAAATTCACGCGGATTTGGGCAACACCGTTATTATGATCACACACGATGTTGACGAGGCAGTGTTACTGTCGGATCGCATTGTTATGATGAACAATGGCCCCGCAGCCACTATCGGTGAAATTTTGAACGTAGAATTACCACGACCTCGTCACCGTCTTGAGTTGGCTGACAATCCTGAATATAACCATTACAGACACGAAGTGCTGACTTTCTTGTATGACAAGCAAAAAAAAGTTGAGCCAGTGTCACAACACAAATCTAAAAAACAGGCTGATGTTGCGTCTGAAAAGAAAGCAGTGGGTAAATCAGACGCGGCCTAACTTCGTTAGCACCTTCTGATTTACTAATAAAAATTATTTAGTGTTTTTTATCCTGTGTTGTTGCAGGAGGGGAACACTCAGCAAAAATATTAAGGAACACACATGAAATCATTGAAGACTTTTACGTATGCAGCATTATCAGTAGCAGTTGTTGCGGGACTTTCGTCACCAGTACATGCAGAATCAACGTGGCATGAAGCATTAAGTGACTCGAAAGCTTGGGCAGATCTTAATCTTCGCTATGAAGGCGTAGATCAAGATAACGCACTAGACGATGCGAGCGCTCTTACACTAAGAACCCGCTTAGGCTTTCAATCAGGCTCAGTGAACGGTTTCTCGTTTCTCGCTGAAGTAGAAGACAGCCGTATTGTTTTGGGACAAGGCGACTACACAGTAGGTCCTACTGGTTACCAGGTAGGCCAGTACTCAGTAATTGCAGATCCGGAAGTTACAGAGGTTGACCAGGCGTTTGTTCAATACAAAAACGACAGTTGGACTGTTAAAGCAGGTCGTCAGGTCATTGCATTAGACGATCACCGTTTTGTTGGTCATGTTGGCTGGCGCCAAGACCGTCAAACCTTTGATGGTATTTCAGCCAAGGTTTCAGTTACCGAAGATCTAACCGTATTCTACGCGTACGTTAACCAACGTAATCGTATTTTCGCTGAAGCGGGTGACTTAGATTCAAAAGATCACCTACTTAATGCAAGCTTAAAAACTGGTTTGGGTAAATTCACGGCATACGCTTATTTACTAGAAGTAGACAATGACACCGATAACGCACTTGATACTTACGGTATTGAGTATGCGGGTAAAGCGTCTACTGATTCAGTAAAATTTGCATACGGTGCAGAATACGCAACGCAGACTAGCGAAGCTGGCGGCATGGAGTACGATGCGAGCTACTTGAACGCGAACTTTGCAGCTACTATCTCTGGCATAACTGCGAAGATTGACTACGAAGTGCTTGGGTCTGATGACGGTATGTATGGTTTTGCTACTCCGTTAGCAACACTGCACAAATTTAACGGTTGGACTGACCAATGGTTGGGTACTCCTGCGCAAGGTCTTGTTGACACTACCTTCTCTTTATCTGGTATGCTTGGTGGCGGTAATTGGTTGCTTGCTTACCATGATTTCAGTGCTGATGAAGCGTCGGACACTGTTGACGATCTAGGTAGCGAAATCAATATTCAGTATACAAAGAAAGTAGGCAAATTCACCCTTGCAGCTAAGTACGGAACCTTCTCTTCGGAAGATGTTAAAGTTGATACAGACAAGCTTTGGATCTGGGCTTCAACTCGTTTCTAAGCAGCCTATAGCGGAATTAGGTTTATTATGAACCAGGATAAGCCCGCTATTTATGCCTTGATTCTATGCGGTGGGGAATCCCGCCGTATGGGATCAGATAAGGCTTCATTAATCTACAAAGGCCAGTCACTTTTAGAGCACACCAAAAAGATCGTGAGTAGTGCAGGCATAGAGAAAATTTTCTCAGTTGGCAAAGATAATCACGATATTCAAGATCCCCAAGCGTTTCAAGGGCCCGCCTTTGCCACGGTGTCGGCTTTATCGACATTAAAAAATGCTATCGATCAGTCTTGTTCTTTTATTGTATTGCCGGTAGATATGCCGCTAATGTCGGTTGATATGTTGAGCACTTTAGTAAAAACTTCTGCTTCAAGAAACATTAGCTGTTATTTCGAAAATCATCCTTTTCCCTTTGTTCTTTATCAGCCTTTTAAGCACCTGTTATCTATCGAGTCAATGCTCTCAACTGGAAAAAGCCCTTCTATAAGAGCCTTGCTCTCAACGATGAATGCTCAATCAATTCCCATGTCTATTAACAGCTCAGCGTCGTTTCTCAACGTGAATACTGTTGAAGAATGGCAAAGACTGCCTCACTAACTTTGTTTGACACTTCCTGTACAAATTGTAATCAGCAATATGTTTGCTGTTTTGTTGTTTTGGTTATACTTTAAGCTAACTGCTGATAAAAAATTTAATCTAAACGAACTTAGCTAAGGATATTTCTATGAAAAGCGGAGTTTCCATCACCATACGTATCGCTGTCGTCTTTGTATTAACGTTAGTTGCTAACCCATTTGCATACGCGCAAACAGATACTAATTCAGAAGATGTTGAAGTGGTGGATGTAGTAGGGCAAAGGCCATTAAGCCACTATCGAAAGCAATTGGTAGAAACGGAATTTGCATTCTACGACATGTACAATGCGTTAACCGATGTGAAGGAATTCAAGATTAGATGTAGAACAGAAAAGCCTTCGGGAAGTCATATTGCACGTAAAGTGTGCTACCCCCAATACGAACTGAATGCCATAGCCTTCGAAACTCAACTAGCAATGATTCCAAAAGCGCAGGATACACGAGGTATCATTGAACCTTTACCCACCACAACAAGAATTAGAGAGTTGGTGACAGACGAAAAGGCCGATGCCACTGAATACCTTATTAAGCTACTGAGAGAAAACCCCGAACTACTCGCTCAGTATAAAAAGCTAATAGCGAGTATGGTCGAGTATCAACATGCGAGAACTTTGGCTCAACAAGGTGGGTAAAGATAGTTGATATGCAGTAGGGTTAAGCCAATCGAGCCTAGCCCAACCACCCATTAGATTGTGCGTGATCGAGTTGATTCTGCAAGTAATCCCACAGTGCTGGTGCCGACGTTTGAAGTAAGGCGTTGCGCTTTTCTATTTGTGCTCGGGTTATACCATGAGCTTTCCAACTACCTCCTTCGGCGTTCATGTTTTGAAAAACGGGAAGAAGTCTGTCCATTGATTTAGCAAATTTTGCATCAGGTGTTTGTGCGGCTTCAAATTCCAACCACAAGGTTAAATATTGCTCATCAATTGGATTAGGTAGCAAGCCAAAGATACGTTTGGCTGCTACGAGTTCTTTTTCAGCTTGTGCGTCTTGGTGGGCGGAGGGATCAAAAGCAAAAAGGTCGCCTGCATCAATCTCAACGATATCATGGAGTAAAATCATCTTTATAACCCGCGATAAATCGATTGGCTCGTGAGCAAAGTGAGCAAGCGTGCTCGCTGTAAGCGCTACATGCCAACTGTGTTCTGCGGAGTTTTCTTTTCTGTGATTGTCTGTGGGTAGCCTAATTTGACGTTGTACGGCTTTTAGGTGATCGAGCTCTGATATAAAGGCCGCAAAGTCGCTGGGAGAAAATGTCACTATCTTGTATTCCTTTAACAAAAAACGGGCAGTAACCAAGGTTACTACCCGTTTGTTAAAAACGAAAAGTAATTATTGTTGTGACAACCAAAGAATAAGCTCAATCATATCGTCAGGCGTCATGTCTCGCGTAAAGGTAGGTT
>JALUXV010000403.1 GCA_027013165.1 Alteromonadaceae bacterium | reverse complement strand
TTGTGCACATTCCCCGTGTACTTTGGCTCGGCCGGCTTGCGTGCGGCGATCTGTGCGGCACGACGCTGGGCGTCGGCCTTTTGTTTCATCGTGACCTTGTCCATGGCCTGCTTGCGCATGGCGTTCACGCGCGCGATGTGTTCGGCGTGCTGGCGCTGCTGCTTGCGCGCAATCGCCTGTTGTCGTGAGCTGGCACCGGCGGCGTCGGCGACATGGGCGCCCGCGGCGCAGAGCACGATCGCGAGCAAGATCACGGCGCGCATGATGTCTTGTGGAATAAACGTACTGTTGCCAAAGTGTGTTATGCGCATACGATTTTATTGTCCGGTTGATGCAATACGCATAAAACATAAAACCATAGCCCTCCTCCGCCCAAAGTTGTGTGTCTGGTGCATCTGCTTACTTATGCTTTGTTAATAGCTTCTATCATTGGTAAAACACACTCCGCAAAGAAATCAAATAGATCTTGTCGCTCAGATTCGTCAAACTCCAAAGTAAAATATCCGGGTAAATCGTTGTGAGGTTCGCGATAAATCAACTCAAAGGCATTCCCGACGCTGTCTGTGCGACAAATTCTGACACCAGACGCCACCAAAAAGGAAAATGCAAACTTGTTATTGTATACCCATGCCAGCGATTTCGAGCTTACTTGTCTGACTGTTTGTTTGCTTGTTTGTGTTTCCCGTGTCGTCGGGGGCATTGCTGTTGAAACCGCTAGTCCAGTAGGAACTGGCGTAGAATAGGATACGCCGATGATATGAGGTCGGAAATAAGACATGGTCGCAAATGAATTGTCCAAGAAATAGACGAAAATAAGGCCAAAAGACTCTACGGGACCGGTCGAATTTATTCAGTTTTAATTCACACGAAAATTCATGCAAGTTTGTACACATGAAACAAAATCTCTGCGCTGTCGAGTAGATCTTGGTATGCTTTCAAATCTTCCTGGGACACAAACTGCTAGTGCTTGGTCGTTATGTTTTAGAAGGTTTGTTTTTATGCGCGTGACATGCTCTGACGTACCCGGGTTGGTTGCGAATGTTTTCCAACAACCTTACCACCGAGTTTTTGTAAAACTCAAACATCTCCTTTGTGTCTTCCGCGTTCTCCAATTGCAAATGGACGGAGCACGTCGCCACGTGAGTCGATAAATCGCATGGGTCGTACTGTCGAAAATCAAGGGTAAAGTGGTTGGGGTTAGGGATCGCAGCCGAGACAATATGCAAGGGATGTCGTACATCCACTTCAATGACAAAATATTTCTTGAAGCCCCATACAAGACCCAACTCGCCAACCCGTCGAAGTGTCATATTGGGGGTTTCTTTGATACCATCACCTATTTGAGGTAGTGGTAGCAATGGTTGTGGTGGAATAACACAAGACAGTCCCGGGGTAAAAATGGGCCGCGAAATGACGGGAACATATGGGTGCTGCGACGACATTATGACGAAAATACAATGAAATCAAAAGCTTGGATTATGAAACTGGCGTTTGGCACTATAGATTTCAGACAAATTTATAGGGATTTGTGATACAATTCAAGCCAAGAACCAAATCTCATGTCGTCCTAAAATTCATGTGTGTTATTTATCCAGGAAAACGAGCGTCGCGATCTCTCTGGAGCACGACGCTATGGGGCACGTCTGCACCCCGGGTGTATCGCTCTCGGTCCATGCGT
>JALUXV010000402.1 GCA_027013165.1 Alteromonadaceae bacterium | reverse complement strand
GTTTGATAGGTAGGTGCCGCTAATGTCGGCAGCGCCCACTTCAAAGCTCGAATACAAACCGCCATCAACAAAGTTGAACAAAACGTCTTGTGCTCTGATGCCGTCGATTAAATCTATACTTGAGCCAGAGCCGAGTTTTGCTTGTCCACGCACATTGATAATTGTTGTTGAACCTGCACTGCCCGAAATACTCAAAGACTCCCCTGAATCGAGCAAAAGGTCGTCTAACCAATAGGTATTTCCAGCTTTAAGAGTGGTGGTTTGAATAATGGATTGGTATTCACCTTGGTTTCCAAGTAGCGACATTTCATCTGATGCCGCGATTATGTCTTTATGTAAGTTGCTGACATAGTCACATTCGCCCATAAGGCCGGTATCTCCAGAGATACTTGCCGAAGGTGCTACACTTAAACTCGGAGCGCAGGCGTTGTTTTCTACAATTGCACCGGCGGCTAAACCAATGTGATATGACGACGCTACCGAGCCATTAATGTGCGCTTCAGAGCCCAATATTATTGCGCTGCTGCTGGCAAAAACATGGTTGTCTGCTGCGCCCAAGTCTACTATGGCGGCGAGTGAATTCGCGCAGAAAAATAACCATAGGGTGGCAGTAGCAATTCGAAATGTGTTTACAAGCATCAGTTAATACTACTCTATTTAACGTCTGAACAAATTTTGGACGGCAGTGTAATGTCAGCGTTGTCATTTTGCAATAAAAACACACTGGTTTGTGTGTTTTTTATCCATGCCACTGGACGAAAGTGTCAGGTTAACCTTCCGCCTTGTTAGACAATTGTTAACCAGTATCTGATTAGCACGTCATTGGTGCTTTTGAATAGGAAATCCCTAGGATTAACCCGTCTTTGTTCAACGCCAGTTGCACCTGATCACCCACAGCTAGTCCCGGAGAGATACGGTTAAGTGATTTAAGATCCTCTACCAATCTGTCGGATATCTTTATGGAAACATCGTTGCAGTCTGATAACGCCCAACCGTCTTCTACCCGTTCTAATCGAGCAAGGCGCATAGAGTGTACATCGAGCTGAGTCAGTTGTTGTCGGTACGAGTTTTCATAGGCGGTGAGTTGTTCCCGATACTGGCTTACGTCGAAGCTAGGTCGCTCCTCTTCATAAGCGTGAAACTCAATGTTCACATCAACAATATGGCTCGGGTTAGCAGTATTCATAATGTCCGACATGTTGTAAATCACGATAAGTACCGCTAATACGAAAGCAGCAGCACCCATGGAAAGTGTTTCTCTGTTGAACCATGCTGGCAAGGCCGGCTTTTGCTTTTCAGCTTCACGCATCACTTGTCGCTGTATTCGGCTAGGAGCGGCATATTGGCGCTTACTTTTTTGATACGCTTCTGAAAGTGCTTTATCGATATCGCTCATTGTTTCTCCTCCAGCGCCTTTTTCAGTTTTTCCTTTGCATAGCGCAGGCGAGTTTTAATAGTTTCTTGGGGAACGTGACAAATATGACTAATTTCAGCCAGACTAAACCCCTCTTGTTGAAGGGAAAAAGCTTCTTTCTGTTCCATGGGGAGTCGCTTTAAGGCATTGTGAAAATCGTCGTTGGTAGCGTCTTCTGCGCTCAATAGTGAGTGCATCAACTGCATCATGGTCGTGCTCAAAGCGGCTTTTGCGACGTAATTCATCCAATAACGCATTTCGCGCC
>JALUXV010000401.1 GCA_027013165.1 Alteromonadaceae bacterium | reverse complement strand
CGTCGCAAGACATTGCAAACTAACACGCCTTAAAATACTCCCACAATTCGATAATTCAACAAACCAATCTAGTCAAAAAGACAACTGTCATAGGGGGTAGCAAATAGCTTTAATCCGTCTTATACTCTCCTATGAAGAAAACATGTTTGCTGAGTATGGTTATGCTGATTCTGAAGAGCATAAACGACAACACAATGAGTTAATTGCTCAAGTGGTCGAATTAAAAGAAAAATTTATGGTGAACCCTCAAGGGACAATCAGTGCAGATTTGATGCTATTTCTCAAACGTTGGTTAACCAATCATATAATGAGAACAGATAAAGAATATTCAGAATTTTTAATTTCAAAGGGGGTTAAATACTGAGGGATCCCCACGAATTTAGCATGTAATCTTGCTCATGCAAGCTTCAGCGGTGAGTTCATCAAGCCAGCGGATCGTCTTTTTCCACTGATGCAGGGTAAATCGCATTGAGGTGTTAAAAGCTCTCAAGCCAAGAAAGTGAAAGGATAGTACGGATTTTGTTTCGGTATTTGCCTGAAAGCGTCGATGCTTGTTACTGACAACTAATAGCATGCCCAACAGTACAGCCACTAACGAAGCCAGTGTGGTAAGCAAGACCAGAACAGTAATGCGTGTCTTGGTTGTGCTGCGATTATTTTCATACCCCAGACCAAAGCGCGTGCTTTTCATATCCCGAAAGCCTTCTTCTATTTGCATGCGCTGGCGATAAATATCGATGACTTGTTTAGATAAGTGACGATGGTAGGGCAATGACGTCGCCAGTAGCCACGGATCTCTTGCGCCATCAGCATATTTCAATGAATTGGTATCCCGTTGGCGCGAGCCATTGGCATTAAACGCTCGTCGACCTTTCGCTTTCTCTTTAACCAACACCAAGGTACAGGCAAAAGGTCGTGACTTGACGATAAGCGCGTTATCAAATCGCTTGGGCCGTGTTGTAGCCTTTAGATAAAGCTCAGCGATAGATTGCCATTCATTACCGCCATCCAGCGAATATAAATGTGGCTTTCGCACACGTCCGACAATATGCCATCTCAATGCCTGCACTTCACGAAACCACGGCGATTTGTAGCCCGCATCAGTGACAATAATGGGCTGGCAGGTATCCGGTAAGAGCGTGTGCAATATCTCTAAAAAGTCTCTATGTGTAGTCGCTTTTGCACTGGCTTTTCTATCATGCACTTCCTGATAAAGGGTAATAGGCCGCCCTTTAACGACAATTGCGGCGCGAAGTAAAAAGTGCTTTTTGCACTTATCCAAATCTGACCAGTCAACGGCAATGACAGGATGTTTACAGGTACAAAATAACCGGCAAATCATTGCATAGATAAACGGTACTTCACGCTGGAGGTGACCATTAGATAACAGCCGGTCAGCCCGCTTAATACGGTGTTTCTCATAGGCATTGGAACGGATACCGCGCCCCATACTGGTCACAGTGGCCGAACCGCTCTCAATCAAGCTTCGCACACAGGCGACAACGGCCTGTTTGCGGGTTTTATGCATTTTATGGCTGACAAAAGAGACAAGATTGTTCAATATAGAGCGTGCATTCATGGTGTTTTCTGTGTTGGTTTTTTTTGGCGAAAGATCTGATCACCAAATGCCATGAATGTTCCCTAACTCTTTGACTTTATTTTACTATTCGTGGGGATAGCTCAG
>JALUXV010000400.1 GCA_027013165.1 Alteromonadaceae bacterium | reverse complement strand
TGCCAAATATGCCCAATCAGCACCGCGGTATACCTCGTACCCTACAGCACTAAAGTTCAGTCATATTCAGGAGCAAGATGTTACCTTGGCCTCTGAGAATTATGGTAGCGATAGCCTGAGTTTATATATTCACATCCCGTTTTGCCACACCCTGTGCTACTACTGTGGATGCAACAAAATAGTGACGCGACACCAAGACAAAGCGGATAGCTACCTTGATTATCTGCAAAAAGAAATCGAGATAAAACGCCACTTGCATCAGGAAAAGCAGATTGCTTCGCTGCACCTAGGCGGCGGTTCACCCAGCTTTCTTACGCCCGAGCAACACAAACGCTTGATGGCCCTGCTTGATGCCAATTTTGTTTTTGAAAACGAATGCGAAAAATCCATTGAGCTCGACCCTAGGCATGTTGATAGTGATTACCTAAAAGCACTCTCCGACCTTGGTTACAACAGGGTGAGTTTTGGGCTTCAAGACGTGGACTACAAAGTACAGACCGCAATCAATCGCGTACAAAGTACTGCTCACATATCTGAATTAGTCTTTGCGGCTAAATCTCATGGATTTCACTCAGTAAATCTCGATCTCATTTATGGGTTACCCCATCAAACCCTAGAGACCTTTTCAACCACTCTAACCGCGACTATAGCTATGATGCCTGACAGAGTATCACTGTTTAGTTACGCTCACCTTCCCACCCGCTTTGCAGCACAACGGAAAATTGACGAGTCATTTTTACCTGATGCAACATTAAAAGCGGCGCTTTATGACCTAGCAGTAAATCACTTTACTAGCAAAGGCTACGACATGATTGGATTGGATCACTTTGCTCGCACTACAGATACTCTCGCCATTGCAAAGAAACACGGTGAATTACATAGGAATTTTCAGGGCTACACCACCCGTGGAGATACTGACTTGCTGGGCATTGGCGTGTCAGCCATTAGTACCATTGGCAATGCCTATGGGCAAAACCCAAAAGTACTCAAAGACTATTACGAGTGCATAGACAAGCATACCCCATTGACCAAAGTAGGTTTGCTACTCACTGACGACGACCTGATACGCCGAGAAGTCATCATGGCTTTGATGTGTAATCTTAACGTTGAAAAATCTGCTATCGAATCCAAATTTGCAATTAATTTTGACGAGTATTTCGCTGAAGAACTTAGGCTGCTTGAAGAAGTTGCAAGAGATGGATTGATCGAACTGGGAGCCAAACGTCTACATGTACCCGAAAAAGCGCGCATATACATTCGGGCAATTTGCGCTTATTTTGATGCATATTTTAAGGACGCTGGACTTAGTGCACGTTACTCGAAGGCCATTTAGTTGTTTGTAATTTCACATAGAACGACTGCCCTACCCGCTCTATCGACTGGCAGCAATAAACAATGAGCGTACGTTTGCGGGTCTGACTTATACACAGTTTGCACTAGCTTAACTTTTTTGTTCGTTGTTTATTATAATTCGATAAAGTCGAACGTTATTATTGAGTGGGAATAACCCACCAGAATGCAAACAACTGATTTATAAATATTTTTTATTTTCTAAATCATAGCTATCAAACCTTTAAAGCCTTGCGATGCAAGGCTTTCGGCTTTTTACTGTACTGCAAATTTACAAATTATGGTGGCTATTGCACATCATAAGCAACCAAAGGCAGTACATGGCTAAATCTCGC
>JALUXV010000399.1 GCA_027013165.1 Alteromonadaceae bacterium | reverse complement strand
TGTTAGCTTTGTTCTGAGTATGGGGCTAGCACTTATAGTGAGCAGTGTCATAACGAACTAGTTCACTTCAATCTCGTCAACGAACAGCGAGGTTACGCACTGGGTATTTTCCAAGTGTTGTAAGTGAATAATCTGTTCTTTTTGTTTACGTGTTAACTGTTTTATCTGGTATTCCAATTGATGCGCGTGTTGTTTCGACTTTGCTCGAAATACGGCTTTAAACACTATGGGTTGCTTACCTTTTAGTGCCTTGGCTCCGCCTGCCAATAACCCTCTGTGTTGAGATATACGCCTTTCGGGCGATGTAGTGACTCCGGTGTAATACTGGCCGAGTTTGTTTTCAATAATGTAAAGAAACCACTCATTGTGGCTACTTGGCTTAGATTGGTGGGAGTAATCCTGTTTAACGGCTTCAGTTGCTTGGGTATTTTCAGGTGCGACTGGTATACTCTTGGTCAAGATAATACGTGAACGTAGTTAATGGATTCATGATTCTACCAGATTTTAGTAAAGCTCGAGTTCTTATTGTTGGTGACCTGATGTTAGACAGGTACTGGAGTGGCAGTACGGGGCGGATTTCGCCTGAAGCTCCAGTGCCAGTGGTTAACGTTGATGGCTATGAAGACCGACCTGGCGGCGCAGCAAACGTTGCTATTAATGTGGCCACCTTAGGTGCTGCTGTTACTTTGCTAGGGCTATGCGGCAACGACAATAATGCGGATATTTTGAAAGACCGTTTAACTTCTTTTGATATTAATTGTCGTTTTTTCCCTGTTGATGGTATGGACACCATAACTAAACTCCGTGTAATGAGTCGTAATCAGCAATTGTTAAGACTGGATTTTGAGAAGAGCTTTGCCCAAGTAGACAAATCGGTATTAGAGAAAGCTTTTGAAGAAGCAATAGATGATTGTGATATCGTCATTTTGTCTGATTATGCCAAAGGTTGTCTAAGCAACCCCCAAGCCCTGATCACTTATGCTAGGCAACGAGGTAAGCGAGTTGTCATTGACCCTAAAGGTAATGATTTCACGCGTTATGCGGGAGCATCGGTCATTACACCTAATTTGTCAGAGTTGAAAGGTGTGGTGGGAGAGTGTAACGAAGAGTCGCTCTTGATTGAAAAAGCCCAGCGCTTGCAGAAAGACTTATCGTTAGAGCATTTATTGTTAACTCGCTCAGAGCAGGGAATGACATTATTTTCGAATGATAATGAGAGCTTTCATTTACCTGCCAAAGCTAAAGAAGTGTATGACGTTACCGGCGCAGGGGATACCGTAGTCTCGACGTTAGCCGCAGCACTTGCTTGCGGTACTAGTTATGAAGACGCTTGTGTGTTGGCGAATATTGCCGCCAGTGTCGTTGTTGGTAAATTAGGTACGTCAACCGTTACCAATACTGAACTAGCGGTAGCATTAGGTGAAGAATCTGTGCACCTAGATGGTGGTGTGATGACCCCTGAGCAGTTAGAAATTGCACTTCGAGCAGCGCACAATCGAGGCGAGAAAGTGGTAATGACCAACGGGTGTTTCGATATTTTGCATTCGGGGCATGTGTCTTATTTGGAAGAAGCGGCAGAACTTGGGCAACGGCTTATTGTTGCAGTGAATACGGATGCTTCGGTCACTAAACTAAAGGGACCAGGCCGCCCTGTGAACAACGTAAATCGCAGAATGGCGGTGTTGGCA
>JALUXV010000398.1 GCA_027013165.1 Alteromonadaceae bacterium | reverse complement strand
ACCCCATCTGTTCAGGCGACGTGCCTGAAACATCAATGGCAATACCAAAAACACTGTCTAAATGGCCATTAGCTATTCGTAATGTAGATGATGGGAACGTGGTTTGCAGTTGGTCCAACGCCATTTGAAACAAGCTGTTTGCTGGCGGGTTAACAACATTGTCAGTCAGATTTATTTCAGCAATGCGGTGCGATGAAGTATCTAAGGGTGCGTGTACTTTGGAGGCGCTTGCTACGAAAGGTAGAGCCGCTGCTACCGCAGCATATATAAGGGTTCTTTTTTTCATTATTCAATCCTTAAAATTTGGAGCTATCAATGCGTTCAGCGTTAATACTGAGCAACGACTAGATAGCGTTAACCAAATTAGGATCGAGCAAAAAACGCCCATCCACCATAGGGATTAACCACTAGAGTTAACTGCACCAACCAGATGTGGGAAATGAGATAGTTAATTGCGCTATTAACTTATTACAGGCTAATTAAGAATCAGAGAGCAGAGATAGTTTGCGTTCATATTCGCGAGACAACCACGAAGAAGCTTCGTCAATATCCGTGAAAAAAAGATAATCCATACTTTTGAGCTCGGGGATCCTCTGAAACATTATTCCGCGTATAACAGGCCCTTTATAAACATAAGCTTTCGCGATTAATCCCATATCGGGGAGCCGTTTTATAATACGCTTGAGTATGTCGAAGGCCTCAGGAGTTGCACCTTCAACTTGGCTAATATCTGCCAGAAGGGAAAAGGGTCGTTGATTCAGTCCTATGACTAGTTTAAAGAGACGATCGCTGTAGTCTTCCGCACTTTTTTCATTAAACGCGCCATAGAGTCGAGAGGTGACTACTCCGTTTTCGTACGAAATTGTTGATGAACTCAGTATTTTTGGCATAGCCTACTTTCACAGTTACTTCCTAAGTTAATAGTAGACGATAAGTTTTCGTAAATGCGAATACTCTTAAAGTTTAGGTTTATTTTTCAGCTAATTTTAAAAGCGCTTCGTTATCGGGAAAGCGTTCAAGCCCCTGTTTTAGAATTGTATTTGCCTTCTCGGGCATGTTGTTTTCGCGCAAAGCTAATACGTAGTTGTGAACATAAACATGTTGGTTCTGCCCCACTTCATAGCCTTTCTTAAACCAATCCACTGCTTGGATGTCGTTTCGCTCTAAGTAATAATTGGCAATCAAGAAGTAACTTAACCAGTACGTTGGCCATGTATGCGACGCGGTTTCCAAAAACGCCAATGAACGCCCTTTATCTCCCACTTTCAGCATGTCGTAAGCCGCACTTACATAAGTGAAAGGTGTCATCTCAGGCGAGGTTACATTAGGAGGGACTGGTGCCAAATACCAGTAATTTCCTCTTCCCCACGTTCTCTCAAAAAGCTCAAGCGACATCTCATGGTTTGGGGTTAAGCCAGTATGTAAAGTAACCGTTCCCTTATCACTGTCGAATCCAATAACAACAGCGTAGTGCCATTGGGGTAATAACTGGATGGACAAATTTTGAAAAACAATCACTGGGATATCGTCTTTAACTAACGACATAATCGACGATAATGTCCCTCGGTCAGAATATGGCAAAAAACCAAATTGTCGGGTAGCGCTCACCATTTCTAGTTGTAAACTCCCTTCTTTGTTGGGAATAAATAACTTAGGCGCAATGTCATTTGGAGTGGTGCTTTCACCAT
>JALUXV010000397.1 GCA_027013165.1 Alteromonadaceae bacterium | reverse complement strand
TGGAAAGCGGGTTGCTCTTTGCGTATCCGAATCAACTGTTTCATTGCATTGTGAACTTGACTGTGATGAGAAGCATCATCGTCAAGCTGAGCGCACAGCGCGTCGTAATCCCAGCGGTGGCGATTAATCGAGCGATTGTGTTGAGTATTTTTCAATTTTTCATAATCGTTCTGCGTGGCCAGTAGACTGTGAATGTAAATACCGGGGATTCCTTCCATACCTAACATTACAGCGTGGGCACATATGAAACGTTGGAAATTCCACTCATCAGCACCATCTGTCGTTCCTTGCAGCGCGTTATACAGAGAAATATTCATTTCATAGGCTTTCTTGCCGCCATTTTCGGTATTGCGCCAGGAAATTTTGCCGCCAAAATTAGCCATAGTCGTGGTCAAAGTATCCACTTCCTCATCGCTAAGCAAACCTTCAACAGGGCGCAAACCTATACCGTCATGAGAGGCGATAAAGTTAAAATAAGTCGTCCCGTTTTGCGCCGGTGGCATACTCATCAGCCAACGCTTCAAGTACAAACAATTCCCGGTTATCAAGGTATTAACTAACAAGGGTGGTAACGAGAAGTTATAGATACAATGGGCTTCGTTTGCGTTGCCAAAATAGGTAAGATTTTGGGTATTAGGGATATTGGTTTCGGTAATGATCACTGCGTCGGGGTAGACATGTTCAATCATAGTGCGCAACAAGCGAATGATTTCATGGGTTTGCGGTAGGTTAATACTGCTAGTCCCAGCGATTTTCCAAATAAATGCCACAGCGTCAAAACGAAAAATGCGCACACCTGCGTCCAAATACTGGCGAATAATTTTAGCAAAGGCAATCAACACTTCTGGGTTGCGAAAATCAAAGTCGACTTGATCGTGACTAAAAGTACACCAAACGTGCTCAAGCCCTTTGCTAGTGGTGGTTTCACGTAACAAGCTAGATATCCGGGGGCGTACCACTGCAGACAAATCAGTGTCGGGGGATTCGGTAAAGAAAAAGTCCGCTCCCGTACCCTCACCTTTGATAAAATTTTGAAACCACAAACTGCGGCTAGAGCAGTGATTGATCACTAAATCTGACATGAGTTTGCGCTTCGATGCTATCGAACTGATATGTTCCCAGTTGCCCAGTGACTCGTTCACAGAAGAATAATCAATCACAGAAAAACCGTCGTCAGAGCTATATGGGAAAAATGGCAGAATATGTACGCCTGTTATCGTTTCTTCGAAACGTTCATCGAGAAAATTATCCAGGGTTGCAAGTGGCGTTTCACCGTCTTTAACAATACTGTCGCCATAGGTGATCGCGATGACATCCTGCTCGGTCCAATTGTTCTGAAAGGGCTCGGGCATTTTAAATTCTTGATCAATACGCATGATTGCGATGAGCTCATCGGCCACATGGGACAAGGTTTTTGTTGTCTCAACGCCATCGTAAATAAAGGACAATTGATGTTGGAGTTTTTGGTGGACTTGCTCAACAGACTGGTACATAACTGACTTCACCGTAATTATTGATTGTTTTATTAATTTTCACTGGGCAATGACTTGCCCGAAACTATGGTTCTAGTCTCATCGAGACTAAATACCTGATCACATCGCGCAGGCAAATCACGAAGTGCGTGTTGGGTTAACCGCTCGAAGAACTGAACAAAATTAGCCACTTGAGCTTCATCCATCACACCCGAGCT
>JALUXV010000396.1 GCA_027013165.1 Alteromonadaceae bacterium | reverse complement strand
TGTTCGTTTTAGCTGCGGAGTTTGTCAAACTAGTTGTCACCTTCATGTGTTACGCAGTTAAGAGACTAGGCTCTAAATCTGCATCAACTTTCTTTTCAGGGTTAAGCCAAACGACACTTTCCCTTTCCCAATTTCTGGTGTTTCCAGACCAGCGTTTTGGGTTCTGTTTTTTTGCCAATTCATAGACCTTATTGCGTTTTTTAAGCAACTCTTTATCTGCGCCAGTATGTCGTTGTTCTGGTGTTACAAAACGTAAGGAACTATGCCGATGTTCAGTGTTGTACCAGCACGCAAACCCTTGCACCCATGCCCTTGCAGCATCCAATGATTCAAAAGGCTTGGATGGATATGCTGGTGTATATTTCAAGGTTTTAAACAGCGATTCTGAGTAAGGGTTATCATCACTGACTGATGGTCGACTAAAGGATGGAACCACGCCTAACCGTTGCAGTGTTGCCAACATGGTTGCTCCCTTCATTGGCGAACCATTATCTGAATGCAATACTAGGTTTTTCTCAACAGTTTGCTCTGCCAAACATGCTTTTTGAATCAACGTCGAAGCATGGGCAGCGGTTTCGTTTTCATGAACTTCCCAACCAACGATTTTACGGCTAAAAATATCCATGATCAGGTACAAACGATAGAATTTCCCTCGAATGCTTGAAGCCAAATACGTAATGTCCCAGCTCCATACTTGATTAGCCGCAGTTGCTTTGAATGACTTGGGTTTAGTAACAGCTTTCGGCTCCGACACCTTACCTCTTCTATGCAATTGATTCTCTTGACGCAAAATACGATAAAACGTTGATTCTGATGCAATATAAACACCTTCATCGGCTAACATAGGTACAATCTGCGATGGTGGTAATGAGCGATATCGTTCACTATTGCAAATTGATAGCACACGTTCATATTCTTCCTGACTCAGCTTGTTTGCAGGCTTATGCTCCACCAAACCACGCTTATCATTCAACCCATCAGGCTGACACCAACGTTTATAAGTACGCACAGATATACCTATGATGGCACATGCCTTAAACAAACGAGCACCAGCTTTAACCGCCTGATTTAACAAAGAAATGGCCATTTGACGTAAGTCCGAAGTAATCATCCTTCCTCGGACTCCCCCCAAATGGCATTGGCTTTTTTTGATAAAACTAAAAGAGCTGCAGCTTCGGCTAATGCCTTGTCTTTGCGCTCAAGTTCCTTCTTCAACTTTGCCGCTTCTTTGGTCATGGCTTGCAAGTCTTTTTTCAATCCAGCATCAGCTATCTTGTGACGGCTATAGCCAGAGATAGCCTCAGCCTTCCACGATGCTAAATCCTCAACATACAACCCTTTATTACGACAATAAGCAGCAAGCTCGGTTTCATTCAATGTAGCCGTTTCCAGCAGCACTGCAAACTTCATCTCACCACTCCATTTGGAGCTATCCGATTGATTTAAACCATATTGATTGCGCCACTTATAAAGTGTACTGCGTGATACGCCTGTTTCGGCAACCAATTCACGTACGGAAACTGCATCGTCTGAAAGCATTCGCTTCACTATCATTTCTTTATATTCCCTTGAATATCCTGTCATTATTTCCTCTCATGATTGACCCACCTTAAACTGTGAGACTTTTTTGAGAAGGTGGCAACTATCCTGACAGAGGGGGACTTGATCGGGTATCCAGAAAACCTTTAAGACAC
>JALUXV010000395.1 GCA_027013165.1 Alteromonadaceae bacterium | reverse complement strand
CACTCAATACGCTGAGTATTAAAGTCAGAGCTCTTATCATCTAGGCGTGCGTGCTGTAAGCGCTCGCGAATTTCGCCAAGCTGCTTAAGACCTTCGGCCATCGCTTCACCTTCACGGAATACAGAGAAGTTAAGCTGCATGCATTCTTGTAAGTCTTTCTTGATTTGAACTGGGTCTTCGCCCTTGCCTTTTTCTGAATTTTCCCAACGGTTGAAACGCGCCATTGCTGCATCGACATCAGATTCAGACGCATCGCGAGATGGAGCCATTTCAGAAAGTGATTTACCTAGGTGTAAACCAGTGGCTCGACCAAATACAACAAGGTCAAGTAGTGAGTTACCACCCAGGCGGTTTGCACCGTGAACAGATACACACGCAATCTCACCACAGGCAAACAAACCATTAACCACTTTGTCGTTGCCATCTGCATCTACAGTTAGACATTGACCATCAACGTTAGTTGGGATACCACCCATCATGTAGTGACAGGTTGGGATAACTGGAATAGGTTCTTTTACTGGATCAACGTGAGCAAAGGTGCGAGAAAGCTCTAGGATACCTGGTAGACGAGATTCAAGTACCTCTTTACCAAGGTGGTCAAGCTTAAGCTTGATATGCGGACCCCAAGGACCATCACAACCACGCCCTTCACGAATTTCGGTCATCATTGAACGAGCAACAACGTCACGACCAGCAAGGTCTTTGGCATTTGGAGCGTAGCGTTCCATGAAACGCTCGCCGTCTTTGTTGAGAAGGTAACCACCTTCACCACGACAACCTTCTGTAACAAGCGTACCTGCACCAGCGATACCCGTTGGGTGGAACTGCCACATCTCCATATCTTGTACCGCAACACCAGCGCGAAGCGCCATACCAACACCATCGCCGGTGTTAATGTGAGCGTTAGTTGTTGAAGCAAAGATACGCCCAGCACCGCCTGTTGCTAGCACTACGGCTTTAGACTTGAAGTAAACCACTTCACCAGTTTCTATATCAATAGCAGTACAACCTACAACGTCACCGTCTTGGTTTTTAACCAAGTCTAGTGCGTACCACTCTGAAAATACTTTGGTTTTGTTCTTCACGTTTTGCTGATAAAGCAAGTGAAGTAACGCGTGACCTGTACGGTCAGCAGCCGCTGCGGTACGAGCACCTTGCTCTCCACCGAAGTTTTTAGACTGACCACCGAAAGGACGCTGATAAATTTTACCGTTTTCGAAACGCGAGAATGGCAAACCCATGTTTTCCATTTCGATAATCGCTTCAGGACCGGTTTTACACATGTATTCGATAGCGTCTTGGTCACCGATATAATCAGAACCTTTAACCGTATCGTACATATGCCATTCCCAGTTATCTTCGTGCGAATTACCTAGGGCTACCGTAATACCACCCTGTGCAGATACAGTGTGTGAACGGGTTGGAAAAACTTTAGACAGTAGTGCACATGATTTACCAGATTGCGAAATCTGTAGTGCTGCACGCATACCTGCGCCACCAGCACCAATAACTACTGCATCAAACTCATGAACGGGTAAACTCATCTTACACTCCCCACAATACAAACAGTCCAACAGCTACGTAACCGAACGCAATTATGTTCAAAACATATTGCAGAACCGCCCGTAGACCCGTCGCCTTCACGTAATCAGTAAGGACTTGCCATAAACCGATGCGTACGTGAATCATTACTGCGACAAGCGCTGCTAATGTGAAAACTTTCATTGCCAAACCAGAATAGAGATCGCTCCATACTGTGTAGGTAATATTGTCAGTGGTAATGAAGAACCACGCCATGAAAAGAGAATACGCGAGGATAATTAGCGCTGTAGCACGAAGAGAAACAAAGTCCTGTACGCCATTGCGCTTGATGCTAGCTTCATTTGTTACCATAGTGCAACTCCCAATACTACGGTCAATACAACCCATAGCGCGATAACTACTTGTGCGCTAACGTTGCCTGACTTCAACTCTTCAAAGTGACCCATATCCATCATGGCGTGTCGAACACCGCCAAGAATGTGATAAGTAAGTGCTGATGCGGTGCCAATAGCTATCAATTTTCCAACAATACCGTCCATTAGCATTTGAACGTTCGCAAAACCTTCCGCAGACGAGACAGATACTGCCCACGCCCAAATAACGAAAAGAAGTGCAAAGAACATTGCTACGCCGGTAACACGGTGGAGAATTGAAGAAACAGCAGAGGGCGGAAATTTAATAGTATTGAGTTCTAAATTTACTGGTCTTTGCTTTTTCACAATGTATGCCTGTTTAATCCGTAGGGATAATGAATTACTTACAATTTTTATGTCCTGAGTAAGTTAATTCGTTTGTTACCTGTTAAGTGCCTCGTCCAATGAGATGTTAACTATTTGTGAATTATATTTTAATGCCATTAACAGAATAAATATTCTGCTTAAAAAGCAGGGCTGAGTATATCCAGCACAGTATACAATTACAATTTTTTGTGCGGCGATAAGACTTTAGTCTTTAGCGAAGTTATAGCGTAATGTAGACACTAAAATATTACGTTAGCTGAAAAGACGCCCCTTCAACCGCAACATCCAAAGGCGGTCTGAGTGTAGCAGTACTGGTACAGAATAACTACGCTTTAGTCGCGTAAATTAAGGGCTTTTAATACATTTTTAAAATTTTGCCGAAGCAATAGCCTGATTTTTAATCCACACCTATTGAATTTTGGTAATAATTTATTTTGCTGTGTGGTAACAATCATTGGCAAACAATTGGTAATATAGATTAAATTAACGCAGGCTGTGTGATCTTTTTTGTTAATAATCGCAAATATCACTGGGTTAAATTTAGAATATTTATTGTGCATATATGCAATTAAATTGACTTATAGGTGCATAATAAAGTACAAATACGCCACTTTTCCCAACGAAGCGGTAAATTCTTATCGTTTTCGCTGCAAACAGTATGATTCTGAGGAGAGCAATTTATGGCAGATCAGAAAGCCATTCTTAAAGCTGGTGATAAGGAAATCGAACTTCCTATATTGTCTGGCACAGAAGGTCAAGACGTAATCGATGTACGCACACTTGGCCAGCACGGTTACTTCACTTATGACCCTGGCTTTATGGCGACTGGATCTTGCGAGTCGGCAATCACCTACATCGACGGTGCCGAAGGTATTCTTCTTCACCGCGGTTTCCCAATAGAAGAATTAGCACGGGATGCTGATTATTTAGAAGTATGCTATATGCTTCTTCACGGTGATGCACCAACTCAAGAACAATACGAAGAGTTCAAGTCAACAATTACGCGTCACACCATGGTTCATGAACAAATTAACATGTTCTTCCACGGATTCCGCAACGACGCCCACCCTATGGCAATGCTTTGCGGTACTGTAGGTGCGATGTCTTCGTTCTATCACAGTGATCTAGACGTTTCTAATGAAGAACAGCGCAAACGTAGTGCTCATCGCCTTATCGCGAAGATGCCTACGTTGGTAGCAATGTGTTATAAGTACAACATTGGCCAGCCTTTCGTATATCCGCGCAACGATTTGAGCTATGCGGCTAACTTCTTGAACATGATGTTTTCTGTTCCCGCTGAAGAATACAAAATCAGCCCAGCAGTTGAGCGTGCAATGGATCGTATCTTTACGCTTCACGCCGACCACGAGCAAAACGCTTCTACGTCTACAGTGCGTCTAGCCGGCTCTTCTGGTGCTAACCCTTACGCGTGTATTGCTGCTGGGGTTGCTTCTTTGTGGGGCCCTGCACACGGCGGTGCGAACGAAGCATGTTTGACTATGCTAGAAGAAATCGGCTCAGTTGACCGTATTCCAGAGTTCATTAACAGAGCGAAAGACAAGTCTGATCCTTTCCGCCTAATGGGCTTCGGTCACCGCGTTTACAAAAACCATGATCCACGTGCAACGGTAATGCGTGAGAGCTGTCATGAAGTTCTAGCAGAGCTTAACGTTCAAGACCCATTACTTGACGTAGCTATGGAGTTAGAGCGTATTGCACTGAGCGACCCGTATTTCGCTGAGAAGAAGCTCTTCCCTAACGTTGATTTCTATTCTGGTATCGTGCTTAAAGCAATCGGTATTCCAACTAACATGTTTACATGTATCTTTGCGCTGTCTCGTACAGTAGGTTGGATTTCACACTGGCATGAAATGATGAGCGATCCAAAGCAAAAAATCGGACGTCCTCGTCAACTTTACACTGGTGAAAGCCAACGTAAATACGAGCCAATCAACAAAAAGTAACCCTTTTTGATAGATAACCAGTATACAAATAGCGCCTTTTGGCGCTATTTTTTTAAGGAGAATTTATGCCTTATTCTGCGGTGGTTCTTGGCTTAGTTGGGCTCATTCCCTTTGTGTTCATGCCAATATCCTATCTATTGAACTGGCTCCCGATCAGCGAATCTGCACGCTACTTTACCGCGTATTCGGCGGTTCTATTGTCTTTTTTTGGCGGTATTTATTGGTGGGACGCAATAAGTAAACAAAATTACGGTACCAAAATGTACGTTGGAATGCTTCCAACCATTATTGGGTGGCTATGTTTAGTTTTTTCCGGTGATGTAAAGGTGTTAGGCGTGTTATCAGCCTCGTATGTAGCTGTACTTTTTTACGATAAATACGCGCTTTCACTCCCCAAATTACAAATCGTAAGTTACATAAGTTTAAGAATGTTACTCACTAGTGTGGTAGTGATTACCCACGCGTGGATGATATTTCTCATTGCAAGTTAACAACGAATAGACACGCAAAAAAGGCTCACTACACTTATAGTGAGCCTAATAAACGTCTTTGCTTTATCATTCGTCACGAATGGCTGCAAGCAACTCGGCTGTTTTTTCTTCCATTAATGGAATATCGTTTTTAGTTTCAACGTTTAAACGAATAACCGGCTCGGTATTTGATTTACGTAAGTTAAAGCGCCAGTTGCCAAACTCTAGCCCTAAACCATCAGTAGTATCAATAACCTCTGCCATTGGTTCATACTTAGCTTTAACTCGGGCCAACGCTGCATCTGCATCTTTTAGTTTACTGTTTATCTCGCCCGAGGATGGGAAGGCTTTAATGCGTTCAGATACCATATCGGCCAACGGCATTTTCTTTGTACATACAAGTTCAGCAATCAATAACCAAGGGATCATGCCTGAATCACAATACGCGAAGTCACGAAAATAGTGATGCGCACTCATTTCACCACCGTAGACAGCGTCTTCCTTGCGCATACGCTCTTTAATAAAAGCATGACCTGTCTTTGATTTAATCGGCGTGCCGCCTGCACGCGCTACGATGTCTTCAGTATTCCAATATACACGTGGATCGTAAATCACCTTGCAGTCATTATTTTTTTCAATGAAGGCTTCTGCTAACAAACCTACAATGTAGTAGCCTTCAATAAATTCGCCATCTGCATCAAACAAGAAACAACGATCGAAATCACCGTCCCAAGCAATACCAAAATCAGCACCATGGGCTTTAACAGCTTCAGCTGTATCTGCACGATTTTCTGGCAGTAATGGATTAGGAATGCCGTTAGGAAAAGTACCATCAGGTTGATGATGCACTTTAATAAACTCTACCGGAATATTGCTTTTCACAAAGGCGCTTTCCATAGCATCAATTACATGACCCGCTGCACCATTACCTGCATTGACCACTAGCTTTAATGGCGTTAGGTTAGCGGTGTCGATGTACGAAAGAATATGAGAGATATATTCTGACATACAAGTCTCTTCTTTATACTGCCCCGACGCTACGAGCTTAGATGATTCAACGTGAGCCTTGCCATTGTAAAACGCTTCTGCGTCAATACTTTGACCACTACAATAATGAGCTAGGCGCTCTTCAACCCATTGGCTGTCTAACTGTTCTGCATGGGCTTTTATAGCAAATAGTCCAGTATCACCACTAATAGGTACTGATCCAGCTTTGACCAGCTTCATTCCGTTGTAGTTTTTTGGGTTGTGGCTCGCAGTAACTTCTATACCGCCGTCTACCCCAAGGTACTTAGTGGCAAAATATATCTCTTCGGTTCCCGCCATCCCGATATCGGTAACGGTAGCACCACCATCAATTAGCCCTGCACTCAACGCTAATTTTAAAGGCACTGACGTGAGCCTAACATCACTACCAACAACCACAGACTTAGCAGACAATTCTTTGGCAAACGCATATCCAATGCGGTAGGCGATAGATTCATCCAACTGACTATTAAGCTCACCGCGGATATCGTAAGCTTTAAAGCACTCAATACTTATCATTTATGTATATTCCTTTAAGATTCTTAGTGTCGCGCATCCTCGAGGGTAAAATTCGCACGAAAAGTCTTTTTTCTGTTTTGAGCAGTATGGTATTCGAGGCGCAAAGAACTTGCAATCTTATGGGGGTCTGGGATGATGCGCGTCTCTCACTTCAACACGTTATTTTTGAGAATAAAAAGGTATGAGCGATAACCCTCGTTTCGGCGGAATTCTGCGACTTTATGGCGCCCAAGCCATGGAGAAGTTACAACAAAGCCATGTAGCGGTAGCTGGCATAGGTGGTGTTGGGAGTTGGTGTGCAGAAGCACTAGCGCGCTCTGGCGTTGGTACCATCACGCTTATTGATCTTGATGACGTGTGTATTACCAATACCAATAGACAAATTCACGCCACATCTGAAACTATTGGTGAAGCAAAAGTGGAGGCAATGGCTAGTCGCATTCGACAAATCAATTCGGAATGTAATGTGAAGTGTGTTGAAGACTTCGTTTTACCTGAAAATGTTGCTAATTTAATCACCAGTGAATTCGATGCAGTCATTGATGCCACTGACAGCATAAAAGCAAAAGCGGCCATGATAGCTCATTGTAAACGGCATAAAATAAAAATAGTTACCGTTGGCGGTGCTGGCGGACAAATCGACCCCACGCAAATTACCCGTGGTGATTTGTCAAAAACCACCCAAGACCCACTTGCTGCAAAGCTTCGCAGTGAACTTCGCCGTTTTCATAACTTTAGTAAGAACCCTAAACGTCGCTTTGGGGTTGAATGTATTTATTCATTAGAACAACTGCGCTATCCCCAACCCGACGGCAGCGTGTGTTTTAACAAATCGACAATGGAAAATGGCACCCGATTAGATTGTGCTGGCGGATTCGGGGCGAGTATGGCCGTAACAGCCACCTTCGGTATGTTTGCAGCAGCGGCAATTATCAATAAACTCACCGACACTAAATAGACAATTTAAAGCGGCTTGCGTACTATTGAGTTAACACAAGTGTTAGTTTCATTATTTCAATTGCTTAGCACTGCTGTATTACTTCATGAAAAGGAATGGCTATGACCCCATCAGAACTTAAAACCTTAATGAGTGAATGTGCTGAAGACGCCATTGAAGCTGCCAAGCAAGAATTCAATATAGAGTTAGACCAGTCGCCACAGAGCATTGCCTTAGTTGACGATATACTTTTGAGTTTTGTCGACAAATATCACGACCAAGTGCTAGAAGATGAGGCTGTTTTTACCATTTGCAATATTTTTGGAGCATACACTGGCGAGGTATGTAGAAAGATTCTCGGTGGCGAGTGGCTTTATGATCAAAGTAACCCAGATGCACCCTACGTATTACTCGTGATTGGCGCTAACTCGTATGCATTTGCTGGTATTTGCTACGAACGCCTGGTTAATGATAGTCAAATCAGTGTGAAAAAATACTTCGATAATGCCCTATCAAACCATAGGCAGTAAGTTACGGGAAGTACGCCGCTAAAGAGCTAACCAATCGTTACGCATATAGTGTAAGTGTCGGCTCTTCAAAAAAACATAAATACACAACACGGCGCCAGTAATACGAATGGCGCTCACCCACTCGAAACGCCAATGCTCTATAAACAAGTGATACAACTGAGCACTTATTAGCCCCGAAGTTCCTAAAACCAGTAAAGGCATTATTGCAGACGACCATTTAAGCCACGACTTCTTCCAAAGACGTTCTCGCTGGCTCACTAAAACTAGTGACGTCAAAATTGGCATAGAGGTTACTAACGATACTATCAAACCTGAACGACTGGGATAAAAGAACGACAGTAGTTCGGTAGTGTGTTCTCGAGAAGCTAACGACAGCACAAAAACCAACCAATCAATGCACAAAAAACCACATAGCCAGTAATACCATTTTGGTGGGAGTATTCTGCCTGATTCGTCGTAACAATTTAGTGGAAGTTTTAGCATGAATAATAAGACTTGTTGCCAATGGGCTTAATATCGGGACTAATTGTAAAAAACAAACCCGAAAACTAAGTTTATGGTACTTTGACTCTATTAAGCAGGTAAGTTTAGCTAGTGCAGACGCTTTAGCATTTCTGTATAATCCGCACCCGCGAAATTACACCAGCACAATTATTACGTAGGATTTATTAGCGCCATGGCTGTTGAAACATTTGATCCAAACCAAACCACTACAATGGAAACACCAAGTAAGGTGTTAGAACAGCGGTCAAAGGAGCTCAATACTAGTACCAGCAACGGAACCAAAATAGGTTTTGTTTCGCTTGGCTGCCCAAAAAACCTCGTTGACTCTGAGCGCATTCTTACCCAGCTAAGAACCGAAGGTTACGATGTGGTGCCGACATACAATGACGCAGATCTGGTTATTGTAAACACCTGTGGATTCATCGATGCCGCCGTACAAGAATCTTTAGATACCATTGGTGAAGCGCTAAAAGAAAACGGTAAAGTCATTGTTACTGGCTGCTTAGGAATTAAAGAAGATGAAATTCGCGAAGTACACCCCAATGTGCTCGCAATAACAGGCCCTCACGCCTACGAGAGTGTTGTAGAACAAGTTCACAGCCATTTGCCAAAACCCCAACACAATCCTTTTGAACACTTAATTCCCGACCATGGTGTAAAGCTTACGCCTCGACATTACGCATACTTAAAAATATCAGAAGGCTGCAACCACAGATGTACTTTTTGCATTATTCCTTCGATGCGTGGCGACCTAGTGAGCCGCCCTGTTGGAGAAATTTTAGATGAAGCCAAGCGATTACAAGCCGCTGGTGTAAAAGAATTACTCGTTATTTCACAAGACACCAGTGCCTATGGCGTAGATGTGAAACACCGCACCGGATTCTGGAACGGAATGCCGGTAAAAGCGCACATGCAGCAATTGTGTGAAAAGCTTGGTGAAATGGGCATATGGGTGCGTTTGCATTACGTTTATCCCTACCCACACGTAGATGACCTTATTCCGTTGATGAATGAAGGCAAGGTACTGCCTTACTTAGATATTCCATTTCAGCACGCGAATAAACGTATTTTGCGATTGATGAAACGCCCAGGTAGCGCAGATAGAACCCTTGAGCGCATCAAAAAATGGCGAGAAATCTGCCCTACTCTGATTATTCGCTCAACCTTTATCGTTGGCTTTCCAGGTGAGACAGAAGAAGAGTTTGAGGAACTACTCAACTTTATCCGCGAAGCACAATTAGACCGTGTAGGTGCATTTGCTTATTCTCCTGTTGAAGGCGCACGAGCCAATGATTTGCCAGATCCAGTGCCAGAAGACATAAAGCAAGAACGACTCGCCCGCTTTATGGAAGTTCAAGGTGAAATCAGTGCTGCGAGATTAAAAGCCCGTATTGGCAACGAGTATCAAGTAGTGATTGATAGCGTAGATAGCGAGGGTGCTGTAGGCCGTACTTACGCCGATGCACCAGAGGTCGATGGTGTTGTTCACCTAAATGGCGTATACGACGTTAAACCCGGTGACAGAGTTTGGGCAGAAGTAATTCACGCTAACGAGCACGATGTGTGGGCCGTACTTAGCGAAGAGCAAGACGACTCAGAAGAACAAGAGTGAAGAATCAAAAAGTTGTTGTCGACTTATGCCAATGGCTAGGCTAACGGGATTGGTTTGGGCGATGTGAGGGTAGGCAATGACTTTTTACAGCCGTCTGAGGCATGGATGTATATGGACTCCACCTGTTTAGCAACAGATGTTGTGTAAAAAAGTAAAATGCGAGCGTATATTCGGTTT
>JALUXV010000394.1 GCA_027013165.1 Alteromonadaceae bacterium | reverse complement strand
TTAAGTTACGACTGGCCTCGTGCTCACCAATGGCTCAAGTTTAATCAAAACCTGATGACTAAAGGTGCGCGTAAACTCGACCGCTTCTTACTTCTCCGCAAGTTACGCTAAACCCCAAATATGCGATGATAGACAACATACTATGTTTATCATCGCGTAAATTTGTGATTTTGTCTTACTCACTGTGTTGCAGATTTGTCAGCATGCTAGTGTATTCAATGCACCTAGTGCTCAGCAAAAATAATCCCTACCTCATTATTACAAGTACGCTTAACGTACAACATGTTCAATAAACAACATTCTACAGGCATCGTCAGTATTAGTGCATTTTACTCTGGCGTAAACGGAGAACATCAGATGTTAACTTTGACCGTTAATGGAAAGAATTACGAATTTTCAGGAGACCCTACCACTCCTGTCCTATGGTTTTTGCGCGATAAACTTGACCTCACCGGTCCAAAATTCGGCTGCGGCATGGCCCAGTGTGGCGCGTGTACCGTGCATATTGATGGTGTTGCGCAGCGTTCGTGTGTACTTCCAGTATCTGCCGCAGCGGGCAGAAAAATAACAACCATTGAAGGGCTAAGTGAAGACGGCGACCATCCAGTGCAAAAAGCATGGGTAGACAACAAGGTACCACAGTGTGGTTTTTGCCAATGCGGTCAAATCATGCAGGCAGCTAGTTTACTAGCGTCGAATCCTACACCTACTGATGAAGAAATCGTCGCCACTATGTCGGGTAATATTTGTCGATGCGGAACCTATCCCCGCATTCATAAGGCAATTAAAGCAGCTTCAAAATCAATCGCTGGCGTTGAGTATTACACTCCTGAAAAAGAGGGAGAGAACGCATGAGCCAATATTTCGATATGCAACGGCGTAAATTCTTAAAGTCGTCAGCGGCCCTTGGTTCTTTAGTGGTCGGCACATGTTTCTTGGGCGCTGCACCACGAGCACTCGCAGGCGTGCTTACTCCACCATCAGCTAACGCCAAAATGGCTAACCTATTCGTCGCCCTTCGCCCAGACGGTATGGTAGAAATTACTTGCCATCGCTCGGAAATGGGACAGCAAATTCGTACGGCAGTAGCGCAAATAGTTGCAGACGAAATGGAAGCAGCTTGGGACAAAATAGTTGTTATTCAAGCTAAAGGCGATCCCAAATATGGCGACCAGAATACCGATGGCTCTCGCAGTATACGATTCAATCTACAGCGACTTCGAGAAATGGGCGCTAGCGTTCGCTATATGATGCAGCATGCTGCCGCTAAACGCTGGGGCGTAGAGCCTTCATCGTGTAGTGCAGTGCAACACCTTGTTACCCATACCTCGGGTAAAACACTCACCTATGCAGAGTTAGTGTCAGATGCCCTAAGCATTACGCCGCCTGAAGCAGACGCCTTAACACTGAAGACGCGGGAAGAGTGGCGCTATATTAACACTGGAATGGCGCACATTGACCTTCAGGATATCGTGACTGGAAAAGCAACCTTCGCCGCCGATGTAAGAGCACCTAAAGCGCTTGTTGCCATTATTGAACGCCCGCCTGTGGTAGGTGGAAAGATAAAATCGGTAGATGATACTGCTACCAGAGCAGTGAAAGGTGTTATCGACGTAGTGCGGCTACCGGCACCCACTGGCGCGCCACAGTACCAACCCAAAGGCGGTGTAGCTGTAGTGGCTGAAAACACATGGGCTGCAATGCAAG
>JALUXV010000393.1 GCA_027013165.1 Alteromonadaceae bacterium | reverse complement strand
ACCTTTTTAGCCAAGCTTTTGGTGAACTATTTTCCGCTGAGGAAAGGCTATTAACGTCGCAAGCTTCTGGCAAAGTCTCTGCAATATATTTGCGCCCCGGTGCACAGGTAGCGCCCGATACAGTCATATTGTCGCTGGCAAACCCTGAACTTAATCAATCTTATCAATCAGCCCTAGGCGACTACAATGCTCAAAAAGCCCAGCTAGAATCTTTTGAGCTTGAACAAGAGAACGAGCGGTTAGATTACCAAAGTCGTATTGCGGCCATTGAAGCGGCGCTAGAGCGCGCCCAACTCGATTTAAATGTGAACAAGCAGCTTGCAGAACGCGGTGTGTCTGCAAGACTCGATATCATGCGCGCCGAGCTATCAGTAAAACAAGAAGCGAAGCGACTGGAGTTTGAACAACAAAAATATCAGCATTTTCTCAAAGTTCAGGCCTTTCAATTAAAGCAGCGTCAAATAGAACTTGAGCAACAAAGTCAGCAAGTCGCACTGCTAAACCAGCAACTTGCAGACATGGAAGTTAAAGCGGGTATCTATGGCACCCTACAAAGCTTAGAAGTAGAAATAGGTGAAACCCTACCTCAGGGTGCGGCACTTGGACGAGTGGGCTCTGTCGACACACTATTAGCCCGATTGCGGATCCCACAACATCAAGCCGACCAAATTGCTATAGGCGCACCGGTCGAGCTCACCACACGTAAAGGTCAAATTTCAGGTGAAGTTAATCGCATTGAGTCTGTGGTTAATAATGGCGTAGTGCTTGCCGAAATTAGGCTAACCAGCGAATTACCGTCAGACGCCAGACCTTTAGCTCCTGTTACAGGACAGGTCTTTATGCGCACGCAAAGCGATGCATTGTATGTGACTCAATCTTCAGGCTTACGTCCACTGTCTCAGTTAGAGCGTTTCGTCATTGCTGATGGTACTGACCATGCCACCAAAAGAAAAATCCAACTCGGAGACCTAACGAAGGGCAAGTTGCTTATACAATCAGGGCTTCAGGCCAATGAACAATTTATTTCGCAGATGCACGACGAGTGGACTGCACATAACACTATTAATATCGAACAACAGGGGTAGGTGATGAGCACTAACATGGTAGTAAACATGGAAAACATCCATAAAAAGTACGTTGGATCTGAAATAGAAACCCATGCATTACAAGGGGTTTCACTGAATATTTTTAAAGGTGAGTTTGTCGCCATTACCGGCCCTTCTGGATGTGGAAAATCAACATTGCTCACCATTATGGGCTTGCTAGACAGTGCGAGTGAAGGCGTATACAAGATCAGTAATATAGACACCGCAGGGCTAAAAGTAGATCAACGCACCCAAGTAAGAAACCAACATATTGGCTATGTATTTCAGTCGTTTAACCTAATCGACAGCATGACAGTGTATGAAAATGTTGCCCTGCCTTTAGAACACCGAGGAGAAGATGCAAGCAAGATTAAAACCGCAGTGGTTGAAGCACTAGAAAAAGTCGGTATGCAGCACCGTATCAACTACAAGCCAAATCAAATATCCGGTGGTCAGCAGCAGCGTGTGGCGATTGCTCGGGCTTTGGTAGGAAACCCTGATCTTATTCTCGTTGACGAGCCTACAGGAAACCTAGATACCAAAAATGGTGATGCGGTAATGAAGCTACTTATGGCACTCAATAAGCAAGGTGCAACCATAGTTATGGTGACTCACGACAGTCGCTACA
>JALUXV010000392.1 GCA_027013165.1 Alteromonadaceae bacterium | reverse complement strand
CGTTACCTAATTCCATAATAGGTGGCGGCACAATTGGAAACGCTGACGCATCTTCAATCTGGCTAAATGCGCCAAACGCTCTACCCATTACAGCAAAGGCCGAGTTGTTTTCGTCACGCACACTCCAGTCATTGAAGTTTAAGAATGCCATACCGGCATTTTGCGCTTGCCCCGCGAAGCTAAAGCCCACTACCGCAAACATTCCGTTTACCGCTTCTTGTTCTTGCTCAAGAATGTAATCTTCAACCTGCTTAATGGATTCTAGGGTACGCCCTGCTGTCGCGCCCGGAGGTGTGCTTACCAACACCATCATTCGACCTTGGTCTTCATCTGGCAGAAAGGCTCCAGGAAGCTGGCTAAAGATAAATACCATTCCACCCACCAGTAAGCCGTATACAACGAAGTAGCGCTTAAAACGCTTTGCCATGTGGTTAGTTGTTTTCTGATAGCGGTCGCGTCCTTTGTTAAAGGTGCGATTAAACCATCCAAAGAAACCTTTATTCTTGTCGTGTTCCTCTGAGTGCTGCTTCAATAAAGTGGCACATAATGAAGGCGAAAGCACAATAGCAACCAGCACTGAGAATGCCATAGCTGAAACAATAGTTACTGAGAACTGTCGGTAAATAGCTCCGGCTGAACCGCTGAAGAAAGCCATAGGAATAAATACCGTTGATAGTACCGCGGCAATCCCCACAAGTGCACCGGTGATTTGCGACATAGACTTCTTCGTCGCTTCGGCAGGCGGCAAGCCTTCTTCTTCCATGATGCGTTCAACGTTTTCTACAACAACAATAGCGTCATCAACAAGAAGACCGATAGCCAACACCATAGCAAACATGGTCAATACATTGATACTAAAACCAAAGGCCAGTAACACCGAGAAAGTCCCAAGTAGAACAACAGGTACAGCAATGGTGGGAATAAGCGTTGCGCGCCAGTTTTGAAGGAACAGCAGCATCACCAAGAACACTAGTACAACCGCTTCGATAAGCGTGTGAACCACTGACTCGATAGAAAGCTCAATAAAAGGCGAACTGTCTACTGGGTAAACCACTTTCACCGTATCAGGTAGGTTTGAACGCAGCTCTTCAACTCGGGCTTTTACCGCTTTGATGGTGTCTAGCGCATTCGCACCTGAAGCAAGGCTTATCGCCATTCCTGATGCAGGCTTGCGATCATAACGGACAATAACGTCATAACTTTGCGCACCAAGCTCAACTCGTGCAACATCACGCACGCGAACTTGTGAACCGTCTGTGTTCACACGAAGCACGATATTCTCAAAATCTTCTACGGTTTGAAGGCGGCTCTGCGCTTGAATCGTGGCGTTTATTTGTTGATTTTCGATGGCAGGTAAACCGCCCAACTGCCCCGCTGACACGTCGGTATTCTGCACTTGTACTGCACCCTGCACGTCTGTAGGCGTCAAGTTATAGCTGTACAGCTTATCTGGGTCTAGCCAAATTCGCATTGAACGCTGTGCACCGAATACTCTTACGTTACCCACACCGTTAACCCGAGAAATAGGGTCACGGAATTGGGAAACGAGCAGATCGCTTAAGTCGTACTGCGTCATTGAGTCGTCTTCAGAGTAAAAGCCTACCGCCAATGCAAACGCGCTGTTTGCCTTAGTCACGGTTACCCCTTGTTGCTGCACTTGTGTGGGCAACAGTGGTAATGCCCCCTGCACCTTGTTCTGAGTTTGCACCTGTGC
>JALUXV010000391.1 GCA_027013165.1 Alteromonadaceae bacterium | reverse complement strand
ATAGGGCATCGTGTTGTTCATGGTGGTGAAAAGTTTAAGCAGGCTGCACTTGTCGATGATAGCGTACTCGAAGCAATTGAAGATTATGCAAGCATGGCTCCGCTTCATAATATGGCGAACCTAAAGGGGATCGTCACGGCGCAAGAGGCTTACCCTGACCTGCCTCACGTAGTCGTTTTTGACACGTCTTTCTTCCAAACATTACCAAAAAAAGCCTTTATCTATGCGTTGCCTATGTCGCTTTATCGTGAGCACGGCATTAGACGTTACGGCTTCCACGGTACCAGCCACAAGTTCATACTTGATAGCATGGCAAAAATACTTGAAAAGCCAGTTTCAGATACCAGCATAATCAGCGCGCATTTAGGCAATGGCTGCAGTGTATCGGCGATAGAAAAGGGTGTAGCGGTAGACACAAGTCTTGGGTTCATTCCCCTTGAAGGCTTAGTCATGGGCACACGCTGTGGTGATTTAGATCCAAGCCTGCCTGGCACTTTGCAGAAAAAGCTTGGGAAGACAGCAGATGAAATCAGCGACTTATTAAACAAGCAGTCTGGTTTGCTCGGTATTTCAGAGCTAAGTAACGACTGCAGAACTCTTGAAGATGCAGCGCTTGAAGGCCATGAAGGTGCATTACTGGCAATTGAAATTTTCTGTTATCGCTTAGCAAAGTACATTGCAGGTTATATGGTAGCCGTGCCAACACTAGACGCTATCGTCTTCACCGGTGGTATCGGAGAAAACTCGTCGCTTATTCGAGAAACGACTATGGGGTATTTCGCTCACTTCGGAATTAGCCTAAATGAGCAAAGAAATACCGACGCGCGATTTGGTCGAGGTGGAAAGATAACCACCGATAAATCATCAACCGCCGTATATGTTGTACCAACTAATGAAGAATGGGTAATTGCGGCTGAAGCTGCAACCTTCGCTTAAATTCAATTAGCAATGCCAATGCGTAGGTGTTGGCAATAGCAGGAGTAACTATGTCTCGCAAAATTATGTTGATCCCCGTAGGTACCAGTGTGGGCCTAACTACGGTCAGCATGGGTCTTGTTCGTGCTATCGAAGAACAAGGCATAAAGCTCAACTTCTTTAAACCCGTGGCGCAACCGCGCAAAGGTGACAACGGGGAAGAGCGTTCTACCGCAATAATTGCGCATCACGCCAGCGTATCGCCAATCGAACCGTTCGGACTTGAATACGTTGAGCGAATGATCAGTAGCGACAACACCGATGAGCTTTTAGAAGAGATCATTGAGCGCTTTGAAGAAAAAAGTGTTCATGATGCGGTGACGGTTATTGAAGGGCTAGTAACCACGCGACATCATCCTTATGCCGAGCGCCTCAATTTAGAAATTAGTCGTGCACTTGATGCAGACATCGTCTTCGTGGCGGTGCCAGGTAATGAGCCGACCACGGATATTAATCACCGTCTTGAAATCGTTGTAGACACCTATGGCGGCCACAAAAGTCAAAAAGTAGTTGGCTGTATCTTCAATAAGGTTAACGCGCCTTTTGATGAACATGGTCGACTTCGTGCCGATATCGGTGCTATAGAAGCGCCAGAGCACGACGAAGAACGTACACAGGCGCTGCGCGACTTACCTATTTTCAAGAAAGGGTTGAGTTTACTTGGCACCATCGACTGGAGTGCTGATTTAGTGTCTCCTCGCGCTACCGACGTTGCAAAGCACCTTAATGCCATTTTGCTTA
>JALUXV010000390.1 GCA_027013165.1 Alteromonadaceae bacterium | reverse complement strand
TTGGCGGTATGACACCTGTTCACCAATTTGTTCACATTGGAGACTATGCAATGGTAGGCGGTGCGAGTGCTCTTGCACAGGATATCCCTCCATTTTGTATGGCAGAAGGAAATCGTGCATCTTTACGTGGACTGAACCTCACAGGGCTAAGACGAAATATTGAAAGAGATGACATTAATGCACTCAAATCAGCATACAGAGAACTTTTTGAGTCTGGAAAACCTTTAAAAGAGACAGCAGGTGAACTGCTGGAAAATACAAAGAATCATTATGTCATTGATCTGTGTAACTTTGTAATAAAAACAAAACGCGGGATTCCGTTTGAAAGAAAAGGCATATAAATATGATACATAGACATTGTAGCTTTTGCGATGCAAGTGAAAGTGAAGAGAATCCACTCATAGCTGGAAACGGTGTTTACATCTGTAAAAACTGCGTCATCTCTGCATATAAAATTATGTTCGGTGATGAAAAAGAGATGGCAAGTGAAGCCAATAAAGAGCTTACTGAACATGTAGAAAAACTCATGACACCAAAAGAGCTTGATAAGTTCTTAGGTGATTACATCATCGGGCAAGAGAGAGCAAGAAAACTTGTCAGTGTTGCCGTTTATAACCACTATAAAAGAATCTTCAAAATGCACAATGCATCAGATGACGATACCGAAATAGCAAAATCAAATGTTCTTCTCATCGGACCGACCGGTTCAGGAAAAACACTCATGGCACAAACCATTGCACGTGTTTTAAATGTACCTATCGCCATTGCGGATGCTACAAGTTTGACAGAAGCGGGGTATGTCGGTGAAGATGTCGAAAATATCTTGACAAAACTCATTCAAGCAGCCGATGGCGATGTTGAAAGAGCACAAAAAGGGATCATTTTTCTCGATGAAATCGACAAGGTCTCACGCATGAGTGAAAACCGTTCTATCACACGTGATGTCAGTGGTGAAGGTGTCCAACAGGCACTTCTAAAGATCATTGAAGGATCTTCTGTGAACATTCCGCCAAAAGGGGGAAGAAAACACCCTAATCAAGAGTTCACTGCGATTGACACGACAAATATTCTCTTTATTTGTGGTGGAGCCTTTGACGGACTTGATGAGATTCTCAAACGTAAACAAGGTGAGAATGTACTTGGTTTTGGACATGAGAAAAAGACAAAAGATGAAGCTAAACCAACTTATGACATGGTAGAACCGGATGACTTGGTTCACTATGGACTAATTCCGGAACTTGTCGGGCGTCTGCCAATCATCGCTTCACTCAATGAGATAACAGAAGATGATATGGTTCGCATCTTGACAGAACCGAAAAACTCTTTAGTAAAACAGTACAAAAAGCTCTTTGCTATCGATGATGTAGAGCTCAACTTTGAAGAAGATGCACTACGTGCCATTGCACAAAAAGCGATCAAACGCAAAACAGGTGCCCGTGGTCTGCGTGCAATTTTAGAAGAGTCGATGATAGACATCATGTACGAACTTCCGGAATACTCAGGTTATGAACTTCTCATCACAAAAGAGGTCATCGAAGATGACGAAAAACCGGTATATATTAAAAAATCAACAAAAAAAACAGCATAAGGGCAAGATAAATGATATTTAACAAAATAGTAGGACTTTTCTCAAACGATTTATCAATCGACTTAGGAACTGCAAATACGATCGTAATTGCAAAAGGCCGTGGAATTATAATCAATGAGCCATCTGTTGTGGCAGTA
>JALUXV010000389.1 GCA_027013165.1 Alteromonadaceae bacterium | reverse complement strand
TAAATGCTTTCATTTTTATTCCCTTGTTATTTCGCCTTTGTTTTGCGGCTAGTTTTCAACAAAAAAGACGCTGTCGTTTTGTGTTTTTTTGATTCTATATATCGTGTGACAAGCTCATTTAAACCTATTAATACGTACCTGACGCCAGATATCAGGCATACCGGCTGTACAATGCAATTCAGCGTTTACTTAATTAGCCACATCTTCACACGGTATCTATTCATTTGAGGTTTTTCAGCATGCACTGTTTATTCAGGCAAATGAGCCATCTCTTTTCGCCACGCCCTTTCATACGCCTCACGGCCTAACACACGTTGAGCGTACGCAGCTACATTGTCTATTTTACCATTCAAAGTAATATCTAATTTACTACCTTTTGCCCACGCTAAAATATGACCGGCTATAATGTCGGCCATAGTAAACATGTTTCCACACACAAATTCTTTGTCGCCAAGCATAGAAGAAAATACAGGCAACACGCGCTTGAACTCCCACACCGCTACATCACGCATTTGTTCAAGTCTTTGCTCTTTGGGCAATGCAAAGGTGTGCTTTGCCAAATTCCAAATCGGTTGCTCTAACTCATTGGTAAGAAACAACATCATTTCTTCATATTTGGCTCGCTCGAAGCTACCAGGCTCTGGAATGAATTCATGCATGCCGTGACGTTCAGCTAAAAAAGTGACGATAGCCGCCGATTCCGTCAAGGTACCTTCTGGGGTCGCAAGCGCTGGGATTTTAGAGGCAGGACTGATGGCTTTATATTCTTCTGAAAGGTGTTGCCCTTGTTTTAAGTCAACTAAGCTGTACTCAAAAGGTAAACCTAGCTCTTCCAGTGCCCATGCCACGCGAACCGAGCGGGTTTTCGGATATCCGTAAAGTGTGTACATACCTATGCCCTTGCTTATGTAATGTGAGCTAACTGTAAGTCGAATAGGAAAAAAGTGCTACTGCCATATTGTTACTGAGTTTTAACACTGTAACTTCTGTATGACAGTGTCCATAACATGTTAAAAGAGGGTAAAAAGAGGATGTGGCAAAAAAGGGCTGTAAAATGGTAGGTAACGAGATAGAAATAGTTCGCGTGTTCTTCTCCCGAAAAGCTCACTATTTCTATCAAAAAGTCGCTATGCGAATTAGCTCATATTCAATCGGTATTCCAATGTGATGTTGGCATTAAGAAGTTGAGATACTGGGCAATTTTCTTTTGCTTCCTGTACAATTTTCTCAAACTCATCTTCGGTAATCCCTTCAACCTCAGCATCTAAGCTTAGTGCCGATTGAGTTATTTCAAAGCCGTCATCGTTTTTCTCTAAACTGATTTTTGCAGTGGTATTTAACTCGCCGTCATTGTATCCCGCGTCTGAAAGCGCAAAAGAAAGTGCCATGGTGAAGCAACTCGCATGCGCCGCACCAATTAATTCCTCGGGGTTGGTTCCCTTTTCATCTTCAAACCGCGTGTTAAAACCATAAGGCTGGTTCGATAAAGCACCGGTTTGTGTAGAAATGCTCCCCTTTCCCTTTTTACCTAGCGGCTTGTAAACTGCACTACCTGATTTGACTATCGACATATCATCTTTCCTTTCATTTTAACTAAACTGATTTTCATGTAGTTGGATAAGATGCAAGTGCTCTGCCGATCATAAGAAATCGCTCTATCCCTTGTCATAGCGGCTTTACAGCCTCATCTTGTAAATGATGGAATCAGAGACAGTTCCCTTTTTGAAAG
>JALUXV010000388.1 GCA_027013165.1 Alteromonadaceae bacterium | reverse complement strand
CAAAGGTAGTCGTTTCTCATTTTCATTGATTAAAGCCAAACCTCCTCGCCGCGCAACCGTGAAATCATCAGTTAAAGTCTCTTCTTTTAGTGGCATTAGAGCATTATGTGTTGACGACCAAAGCGAGAACTTGGATGCCATGCAAACATTACTTGAGAAATGGGGTGTAGAAGTCTTCTTAGCGGACAATTGGGACGACGCTCTCAACGTGGCCAATGATGCTAACCCTCAAGTATTGCTGATGGATTATCAACTCAGTAACAACGACGATCAGAACGGCCTTGCTTTGATTTCGTCGATACGAGAGCAATTGAACACGGTAATCCCAGCTGCACTTATTACCGCTACTCATGAAGAAAACTTGGTGACTCAGTGTAAAGAACAAGGGATAAATTACCTACCCAAGCCGCTTAAGCCGGCAAAATTACGAGCACTACTACAAAGTATGACTCGCTTTATAAAAACGCCTTCTGAATAGTCAGATGGCGTTGTTTGTCATTCATCAAGGCAGCGTGTCAGCACTGGGACTATTGGGTCAACTTCCCAATTCACATGTTGCATCTTCGCAACCCCGAAATTCAAATTTGCACCACTCGATTATGTTCTCTTGCTGCTAGTATCACAATAACTCACGACCTAACATTTGGTGACACTATGAAGCATCAATACACGCTAAAAACCTTCATTACACTCGGTTTCATTACATTACTACTCGCCACCCATGCAAAGGCTAACGCCGCTGATAGTATCGAAAATTTATTTGATAACTATATGCTTAAGTACAATACCTACATTCAATCAGGAGAGTTCAATCAGGATCTCCACCTGTATCGCGATAAGGTTATGCTAGTGACTAATAACGGTTCGCAAACAGTGTTGACGGCTGCCGAAATGGATCAAAGGGTTGTGGTGTTTCTCGATAATTTAAAGCAGCAAGGTGTTGCAAAAGTGCAATGGGAAAGTCAAAACATTACTCGTCTCGACACTAACCTTGCTGTGGTGAAAAACGTAGCAATCCGCTTTGCAAGCGATAATAGTGTGGTAAACCGGGTAGGTGCGACATATCTCATACAAAATGGGTCTAATGGTTGGAAAATTGCGGCATTTTCGATACATACTCCTGAACATGGATAAACGTTTTACACCAAATTCATGAACGATTGGGATAACTACCAACTGGTACTGGCATTACACAGAGGTAAAACTCTTAGAGGTGGGGCTAAAATTCTTGGCCTTAATCACAGTACACTGTCAAGAAAGCTCGCAAGATTACACCAGGTAATGGGAGCAGAAGTTTTCGAACCAACCTCGCAGGGGTTAGCAATAACCCCTTTTGGCAACCAAATACTGTCGACCGCGATAAAAATGGAGCAAATCGCCATTCAAGCTAAGGCAGAGTATTGCTCGACCGAGCCATTAACGGGTGAAATTAACCTGTCGTTACCTCCCGCATTGTTCGAATTTGTTTTAATGGAAGACCTTGCTCGTTTTTGCCATCAATACCCTCAGATTAGTCTTAATGTGCAAACCGGCTATCATTTCGCAAATATTGAGAAGGGAGAGGCCGACGTTGCTGTACGAGTGGCCGATAAACCTGGGGATGATCTAGTAGGCCATCGATTGTTTCCCTTGTCTCTGGGTTTTTATGCCAATCCAGATTACCTTGCCGCAACGCCTGAATCTGAGTATCAGTGGATCACTAGTACTGATATGAACAAAGTTCGTGGTTAC
>JALUXV010000387.1 GCA_027013165.1 Alteromonadaceae bacterium | reverse complement strand
GACTCGCCACAATTTCTAATAACTCTGCAACTTTCACTTAAGCCACCTTGTCTAATTTTTTACTTTGTTGAAAATAGCGGAACAACTCGCCGCCTGCCCATTCACCTTTCGGCACTGACACACCATTACCAATCTGGCGATATGCCGACGTAGCCGAGACAGGGAACGTAAACCAGTCTGGCACACCCTGTAGCCTCGCATACTCACGCACTGAGTAAGGACGAACACCCATTGGGAATCGCTTGTCAGCAACCAAGCGCGTCGATTTATCCTTGGCGTAGTGAGCAACACAAGTCGGCGCTATATCTCCTTTGCTGGGGTCGCTGATTATTGGGAGGTCACGGTACTTACCCGACATTCGCGCTTTAATAGCGCTGGGCAAGGTTACTTCTGGGTCATGCTCGACAATTTCAGCCAGCGTCACTGGACGACAGTTCTTAGGGGGGCGAACTTCAAAAGGTCGGCGGGTACCAAAAATAATCAGACGATCTCTTCGCTGGGGTAACCAATGCTGAGATTGCACCGGACAAAAAACGTGAACGTAGTAATCCGGCAACTTTGTCATAGCTTCCATTACCAGCGGGAACGCTCTCATGCCAGGTACATTTTCCACAACATAGGCATCGGGCTTGCGAATGGCTAAGTGACGCAAAGCATGAAGGAATAAATCGTCACCAGTTCTTACGCCGTGAATATCACCTATCGTGGAATACTTGGTGCAAGGGTAGGTAAAAACCATCGCATCGCATTCTTCTTGGTTTAACACGAGCTCTTCAGTCAAGTCGCACTGTTTGACATGGTGACCAATATTCTCGCGATACGTCTTAACCGCGTCAGTATCAATTTCAAAAGACTGGTTAATGGTTAATCCCGCATTTATCAGCCCAATATCCATCAGGCCAGCACCACAAAAATAACTGTTTACGTTTATTTGCATCGTCAATTCCCAAATTTAAAAGTTAATTACTCTTGTCTAAATAAATCAGAACCCCGTTTCACCGATCCCTTATGGCTGGCACTGTGCTCAAGACTTGGGGCCGGTTCAATCGGATCAAGTGACATTACCTCGGCCAGCGTATCGCTATTTTCTCGAAGCCAATCCAAAAGAACCTCGCGTTTTCGAGCATCCGTTTGGGCTTTTGTCACACTCGGCGCCATTAAGATAGGTAAATCATCTACGTTAAGCTTTTCTAATACGCTATTCGCTCTCGCTATACTCATAACGTGTCCGAGTGAGTTAGCAATAGCCGCCTCACTATCATCATCTAATGGACCAACCTTGAATTGCGGGGTAACACGGTATTCACCATCAGGTATTAACCAACGGAACTCATCCCAAATTTCGAGGAACTGCTTATCTAGCAGAGCTACACGCTCATCGGTAGTTAACGCTCTGGCAGGTTGAGGCCCCGCTTCCTGAGGGTATTGCTTTGGTTCAGGACGACGTTTGTGAAAACTAATACCCTTACCGTTAATCACAAATATCTCACTACGGACCATTGAAAGAATATCTGAATAAGGTTCAGCAAAATCATATCCGCTAAAGGCTACAGGTATCGCGTCCTTGTGTGCTTGGTGTGCATGGTAAATGTAGTAACCCAGTGTTACATCCGTCTCGTTGGTGACTGCTGTTAATATTGCATTCGCGGTCTCGGGGCACATTAACGGGATAGTGGTAGAGAAACTATTCATGGTTACTTCTTCCACAGCAACCAAAGTTTCATAAGTGTTACTTGAAGCA
>JALUXV010000386.1 GCA_027013165.1 Alteromonadaceae bacterium | reverse complement strand
GATATAAACCGTTTCAAACTCGTATTGCTGTGGGGACTTGGGGGTTAGCATGGTGAACACTCCGAATTTCACTATGCCTATTAGATCAAAGCCCCAGACTTCCGTCTAGGGCTTTTTCAACAGTCTGGAACCGGCTTATAGCCGGTTTTTTTATCTATAGTGTAGTCGCGCGGTTAGTTTGTCATCTAGCGCGGGTTAGCTTTTTTGTCGAGGCATAAACTGAAGCTGCATTCGTATTATAGCCAATGGAGTTTCTTAATCCTTTCTCCTGAAAAATATTGATATAAGCTTGGTACAACAAACAACGTAAGTAGCGTTGCTGTGATTAAGCCACCAACAATAACGCTAGCAAGTGGTCGTTGAATTTCAGAGCCTACTCCATTTGACATTAACATAGGTATGAGACCCAACGCTGATGTGATAGCTGTCATAAGCACGGGACGCAACCGTGAAGTCGCACCATCAAATATTGCTTCAGCGGTTTCAAGTCCATCATTGATTCGTTGATTAATGCTTTCCACCATAACAACACCATTAAGTACCGCCACGCCAAACAAGGTAATAAAGCCAACAGAGCTTGGAACTGATAGGTACTGCCCCGAAATATACAATGAAAATACACCACCAATAACGGCCAATGGAACATTAAGTAAAATGAGCAACGCTTGCCCTACTGAACCAAATGCAAAATAAAGGAGCAAAGCTATCAAAGCCAATGACAACGGTACGACAATAGAAAGACGCTGCTGTGCTCGCTGCTGACTTTCAAATTGCCCACCAATTGATACTGAATAACCTGCTGGTAATTCAACATCAGTGGCGATCTTCGCCTGAATATCTTCGACCACACTTCCCATGTCACGGCCTTGGACGTTGGCTTGAATAACCACTCGACGTTGTACATCATCTCGCCTAACCTGTGGTGGGCCTGACTCAAAAGATACAGAAGCTACATCGCCAATGCGCACCCATGCTCCTGTAGGGGATTGCAGTCTAATATCGGCTATTGCCTCACTATTAGCTCTAAATTCCTCATCTAGGCGCACGTAAATATCATAGCGTTCGTTACCATTAATAATTTGTCCAGCCTCAACACCACCAATACCGTCTTGCACCAGTTCCATGACATCACCAACAGATAACCCATATCTAGAAAGCTCAAGCCTATTTGGGGCAATAACAAGTTGTGCTTCACCCGCAATCTGCTCAAGTGCAACGTCTTTTGCACCATTAATTGCCTTAATCGCGGTTTCAATTTCTCGTCCTTTATTTGCTAGCACCGTTAAATCGGAGCCAAATAATTTAATCGCAAGTTGTGCTTTAACTCCTGATAACAACTCATCTACGCGAGTAGCTATAGGCTGTGAGAAATTTAGTAACAGCCCTGGAAATTCCTCTAATGAGCGTTCCATTTTATCTTGCAGCTCATAACGATTAGAGGCGCTTGTCCATTCTGACACAGGCTTAAGGCCAATGTAGATTTCAATGTTGTTTACTGGCTCTGGATCGCCGCCAATTTCCGCACGACCAATTCGGCTTAACGCGTAAGTTACTTCAGGAAATACCATCAACTTTTCTTCCAATATTGGAGCAACAGATAGCGCTGTTTCCAAGCTTGAAGAAGGGGCTAGTGTCACTCTTAGGTTGATCGTTCCTTCTTCTAACTCTGGCACGAATTCTGTTCCAATTTGTGGAATGGTTGCCACTGCTGAAGCGACGAGAGCTATTAACAAAACAACAACAAACTTGGTTTGCTCTAATGCGATTTTCAATAACTTTCGATATAAAATATCGATGGGTTTTAAAATCAAACTTTCCCGTTCTTTCACCCCTCGCTTAAACATAAAAGTGGCAAGTGCAGGAACAATAAACAACGCAACTACAATAGCTGACACTACAGCTAACATAATGCTGATAGCCATTGGCTGAAAGAGCTTTGCTTCAACACCTTCAAAACTAAACAGTGGCGTAAAAACAACGAGAATAATTGAAGCCGCAAAAAAGATTGGGCGAGCAACTTCTTTGCCTGCCAATTTTAACTTTTGTTTAGCTTCATTACTTACATCAGCGCTTCCGCTTTCTCGTTGTCTGTTTAGGTGTTTAAACATGTTTTCAACCATAACAACTGAACCATCGACTAACATGCCAATAGCCACCGCGATACCGCCGAGCGACATTAAATTGGCTGAAATACCTAACCAAGCCATCACCATTAATGCAATACCAATGGAAATTGGAATTGAGATAAGCACCAGAAATGTAGCTCTTATATTCATTAAAAATAGAGCAAGTACAATAGTGATAAAAATAAAAGCCAAAGTAAGGGCTTCAACCACGGTTGCAACAGCTTTTTCAATTAAGTCAGCTTGATCATAAAAAGGTTCAAATCGCACACCTTCTGGTAATGCCTGATTGATAAGCTTTGTTCTAGCACTAATACCATCTATCGTCGCTTTGGTATTTGACCCCATGCGTTTTAATACAATGCCAGAGACCACTTCACCTAAGTTCTCAACATTGCCATTGTCCGTTTTGCGGGTCATAGTGACAGCACCTTGCCTGATCTCAGCACCAAGCTCTACGTTGGCGACATCCGAAACAGTAACAACGACACCATTAAGTGTTTTAACAGGCACCTGTTGAATATTCTCAATACCTTTTTCACCACTTTCGAACCAGCCAGTACCACGAATAACAAGCTGTTCTTGGCCGCGATTCATGTACCAGCCACCGACATTGGCGTTGTTATTTTCAAGCGCGGATACCACGTCCTCTTGGGTTAACTCGTAGGATAGTAATTTGGACGGATCGACATTAACTTGATATTGACGGACGTTACCGCCGAATGACAGTACATCTGTTACACCGTCTACAGGCATTATTAGCAGTTTAATGATCCAGTCATTCAGACTTCTAAGCGCCATTGAGTCATACTTACTTGTGTCATCTGATATCAGCAAATATTGAAACACCTGTCCTAAGCCGGAAGTGTTTGGTCCCATCTCTGGTGTCCCAACCCCAGCAGGTATGAGTTCCTTTGCAGCCTGTAGGCGTTCAAATACCAATTGTCTTGCAAAATATATATCCGTGCCTTCTTTAAAGACTACAGTGACACCCGACAAACCTGTTTTTGAAATAGAGCGCACTTGTTCTACATCTGGTAATGCGTACATCACAGCTTCAATTGGATATGTGATAAGTTGCTCTACTTCTTCTGCGGCTAAACCTGGCGCTTCGGTATTAACAGCAACTTGCACGTTTGTAACGTCTGGGAAAGCATCTAAATTCAACTTAGGTATGGTGATAACAGCACTTGCTATCAATGCAAGTAGTGCGATCAGCACTAGCAATCTATTGTTAATAGACCAATCAATAATTCGATTAAACATAACTGGCCTCCTTAATGAATGTGCGGGTCAAAGCTGCCCTTAGCTATCTCAGAGGCGACAAAAAAAGCACCACGGGTAACGACTTTTGTTCCAGATTCAAGGCCGAAAACTTCTCGATATTCGCCAAAAGATCGACCAGTTGTTACTTCGACTGCTTTAAATTCATTTGGATGGTCTTCAATAAACACAGTCCAATCACCATCACTGCTTCTAATCAACGCTTCTTCTGGTACTGCAATGACTTCGCTGTTCGATTCGAACTGAAAATAGACTTTTACAAACATACCTGAATGAAGCTTATGTCCAGTATTAGTGACCGACAGTCTTACTGTTCGGGTTCGTGTAATGGGATCGATAGTATGAGCTTCTTGAATGACGTTGGCTTGGTATTTAATACCATTTAAATCAATTAAGGCCGGACTGCCTAAGGCTAAATTTAACTCTTTGTTAGGGGGAACATTTGCTTCTACCCAAAGGTCGGTTTCATCGGCGAGTAACATGATGGTTTCACCTGCCTCAATGCGCTGACCTTGCATGAAGCCATCTTGTAACACAACACCGTCCCGCTCAGCTATAAGCACGTACTGCCCAAACGTAGCGCTATCTTGTTGGGCTATTTTGTCAATCGCCTGTTTTGTTAAACCAAAAGCCACCAACTTGCCATAAACGCCTTTATAGATATTTTCTGCTTCAACAAGCGTGCGTTCGCTTACGTTGTTACTTCCTAGCCTTTTCGCTCGCCTCCAATTAGAAGAGGCTATTAAAAAATCTGCTTGAGTTTGAGCCATCGTTTCGCTGAACAAGGTAACTAATTTTTGTCCAGACGTTACGTGGTCTCCTAAGCTCGCATGGCGATTAATAACCACAGAATCTGTACGGGGTGATACCAGATAGCTTTTATAACCGTTTGCTTTCACTTCTCCGGGAGCGTAGACCGACCTTAGATATTTCTTTGGAAAAACAGCATCAACTTCAATGCCTGCTAATTCAATTTTTTCCGCACTTAAAGAAACCCCTTCTTCATGCTCCTCTTCTTTGACCAGACTATCGATTTTATGCTCTTCACCCTCTGCATGGTCATGTTCATCAGTAGCTTCTTTGATAGGCTTTTCATGTTCATGCGAATGTTCATCGTGTTGTGTGTTACTTTGACTTTCAATTGCCAAGGTTGTGTATATTGAAAGCACAGCAAGAATGACTACTAACGCTATGCCAGTAGTTCGAAAAATATTATTCATAATGACTCTTAACTTTTATTAAACCAAATTGTGTTTGCGCGATAGCGCACTGTATGGAACAAAGTTAAGCGATAGGGGGTCGATAGAGCCTAGTTGAAATACCCAAAGGCATTAACGTTAATTTTTTGAAGTTATGTGAATGATTTAAAGACAGGTTTGGTGTAAATGTTTTCACCAAAATCCAACTGGTATGATTGCCACTACAGTGTCCGCAATGGTGGCAGTCCTCGATATCGTGTTCATTATCTTTATCTAACTGAGGAGAATGATCTGTATCGTGGTCATGAATAGTTTGTAGATGTTCAACGTCTAACTGATGACTTTCCATGCTTGCGGATACAGCGACGAACGATTGCAAAACAATCGATATAATCAGCAGTATTTTTAAAGCAATGTTGGTGTTCAATATTCACACCTACCGTTCTTAAAGCCGTAAATGGCGCGCCTTTGTTAGTGTTCTATTCAAAAGATATTGATGGAATAAAAGCGAAAGTCGTGGAATGTGGCGGTGTGATTGCTAAAGATACCTTCACGTTTCCCGGAGGCTGTCGCTTTCATTTTATTGAACCCGGTGGGAACGAGTTGGCGGTCTGGTCTGATACTATTTAAGCATTAGGCATATAAACAAAAGGCATGGCGTCGATAATTAATCGAGCCATGCCTTTTTGGTTTTTAGGGCGTGCTATTTGCCCAATATGATGCGAAGCATTCTGCGAAGTGGTTCGGCTGCGCCCCATAATAGTTGATCACCTACGGTAAACGCCGAGATATACTCAGGTCCCATAGTGAGCTTGCGAATACGACCTACGGGTATAGACAGTGTGCCCGTCACCTTAGCTGGTGTCAGCTCTTGCATAGTCTCATCCCGATCATTAGCGACAACTTTCACCCAGTCGTTGTGTTCAGCAAGGATAGACTCGATTTCTTCAACGGGTAGGTCTTTGGTTAGCTTGAGCGTAATAGCTTGGCTGTGGCAACGCATAGCGCCCACACGAACACAAATACCGTCGATAGGTACATTAGTTTGTGTGGCTAAAATTTTGTTAGCTTCTGATTCTGCTTTCCACTCTTCACGACTTTGCCCTGAAGGAAGTTGGCTGTCGATATAAGGGATCAAACTTCCAGCCAGTGGAACACCAAATTGGTCGCTTGGATAATCGCTACTGCGAATAAACTCAGCCACTTCTTTGTCGATATCAAGAATAGCGGTAGCAGGGTCGGATACTTTGTCTTTGACCTTGTCGTGAATGGCACCCATTTGACTGATGAGTTCACGCATGTGCTTAGCACCTGAACCAGACGCGGCTTGATAGGTCATTGGGCTCGCCCATTCAACCAAGCCCTTCTCGAACAAACCACCTAAGGCAAGTAGCATAAGTGAAACTGTACAGTTACCGCCCACAAAGGTTTTAACACCATTGGCCAAACCGCTGTCTATACTGTCGCGGTTTACTGGGTCAAGAACGATAATGGCATCATCGTCCATTCTTAGTGCAGATGCCGCATCAATCCAATAACCGTTCCAGCCTGATTCACGTAGTTTAGGGTAAACGTCTTTGGTGTAATCACCGCCCTGACAAGTGATAATAATATCTTGTTTTGCCAGTGCTTCGATGTCGAAAGCGTCTTCTAACACACCGTATGATGTGCCACCAATAGTGGGCGCAGGTAACCCTTTTTGAGACGTGGTAAAGAACGTAGGCGCGATGTGCGCGAAGTCTTGTTCTTCTTCCATACGTTGCATTAGCACCGAGCCGACCATTCCACGCCAGCCAACTAAACCTACTTGTTGTTGAGACATTAAATAAAGAACCCTATTTAAAACATATTAGACATAGTGCGTACCATAACTTTTGAGCCATAGCGCACGTAACCTGTCGTTATTATTCTTGTGCAGGCAGTCTATAAATAAATTGTTTAGCTGGCTAGGGGGTTTTTAGAACTTATGCTTAGACGGTATAAATGAAATGCGTAGTTAATTCGAATCATGTGTTGCTAGTGCTTCATCCCAATAAGGTGTTTGTCCAAAGTGCGACGCCAGAAAATCAATGAATACCCGCACTTTGGGGGCGAGTAAACGTTGGCTTGGATACACAGTCCATAAATCGCAAGTAGGAAATAGTCGAGCAGAAGGGATAACTCAAAAAACTCGGCTACAAGTTATGTGAAAGCCAGTGAGTGGTGATCGAGAGTAACGCGTCAGGTTGAGGCTGTGACTCTTGAAGAACGTTAAAGATGTGATCAGCCCCTTTAATCACAATTGCCTGCGCGTTATCACTACCTGCTGCATTCACAAGCGTTGTGGCATTCTCCCATGGCAAAACCTTGTCTTCGCTTCCGGATATTGCCAACGTAGCGCCTGTGAAGTTTGCCAAATCGCTCAATGAGGTTTGGGAAGCAAGTTCGTCAAACCATTGCTTGCTAACCAATAAATCATCTCTCCAATCAAGCTCTATTCTGGCAAACCCTTCAGTTTTTGCTTGTTGAATATGGACATTGTAAAAGTCCTGCATTGCTGTAATACCATCGCCTATCGCAGGAGACCATGCTACAAGTGCTTTAATGCTAGGGTGTTGTACCGCAACTAACTGTGCAATCAGGGCACCTTGGCTAAATCCAATAACGCCTAATCTTTCAGTATCGATTAGTGGGTGTGATGAGAGGTTATCAAGGGCAGCAGTGGCATCGTTAACGGCTGAAGTGAGGGTGTAGTCGGTCATTGCCACTTCACTGTCGCCAAAACCAGCAAAGTCAATTCGGATTGAGGCAATACCAAGCTCTGCGAGTTTTGCAGCGAGAGACTTGTACAAATCACCCACTTCGTCTTTATGTGACGCAGTACCGTGTAACATAACAATGGCAGGGTACTTTCCGTGTTGCGCAGGTTTATTTGGCACATTGAGAACAGCAGGAATGTGGTAATTATCGGTAGTAATATGGATCTCAGACTCAGTAGCTTGCCCATTCCAAGCCACGATCCAGAAACTTACCATTAGGATTAACTGTTTCATCGTGTTCACCCACATACCTTGTATAAAATCAAAATCTTATGCTATATCAGTTGAATAGAAACTGGTAGTGACAACAGCCATTGCTAGTGGTTCGTAATGAGAGGGCAGGTGAGATGTCAATTGCAAGTATTATGACCAAGCGGGTAGTAAGTGTGCATATGGACGATAGCTTGCACACATTACGAGAGCTGTTCAGCGCCACGGGTTTTCATCATTTGTTAGTTGTGCACGAAAACAAGCTAGTTGGCGTTATTTCCGATCGAGACTTACTTAAAGCGGTGAGTCCGTTTTTAGATACTTTGGGTGAGCGAAGCAAAGACAGAGCTACGCTAGATAAAAAAGCACACCAAATAATGACAAGAGAGGTCATTTCGCTGCCGCCTCACGGGAGTATAGTTAAGGCTATAACTATGTTTAACGAGTTTGGCGTGTCGTGTTTACCCATTGTGGATGAAAATGATCATCCCGTGGGGATCGTGTCTTGGCGAGATGTTATGAGTTTTATGGAAAGCCGAGTTGCGTTTAAAAAAATGTAAGACAAAGCCTTATAAAAGGCCGCTCTGAGTCGATTTCAGAGCGGCTTTTTTGTTATCTATAGCTTACCTTGAACAATATGCTATACAGCACAGGAACGGCTATCAAAGTTAATATTGTCGCGAATGCTAATCCGCCCATAATGGTCACTGCCATATCTGCAAAGAAAGCATCGAACAAGAGTGGTGCCATACCCAGAATAGTGGTAACGGCCGCCAAACTTACTGGCCTCAAACGGCTCAGTGTTGCCTCAATGATCGCTGTGCGAATAGGTTGACCTTCTTCGATTTGAAGATCAATTTCTTCAATCAGTACGATGGCGTTTTTGATCAACATTCCAAACAGACTTAGGAAGCCGAGTAGCGACATAAATCCAAAGGGCATGTCGGTAGCGAGTAAACCTGTGACTACACCCACCACGGCCATTGGCACTACTAACCAGATTATCAATGGCTGCCTTGCGTGACCAAACAGCAATACTGAAATGATAAACATCACCAAAAATCCAGCGGGTAATCCAGCACCAAGAGCCTGCTGTGCCTCTGAGGAACTTTCAAATTCACCGCCCCATTCTAATGAGTACCCTAATGGAAGTGGGATTGCTTCGATTTTAGGGCGAATTCGAGCCAAGGCTTGACCTGCGGTTTCATTATCACCGGGATCGGCTTGTACTGTGATGGTTCTCAACCGATCAAGACGGTGTATGCGAAGCTCTTCAGTTTGAATATCCAAGCCTCCCGAAACTTGAGTAAAAGGTACGTATTGGGCTTGTTGAGAAGACCATACCTGGCTTTCTCTAATAGCCTGTAGCACGCTTGCTTCTGGTTTCGCCATTTTGGCAACAATAGGGTAGGGATAATCGCCATCTTGCACCGTACCTAGTTGAAGACCACTACTGGCATACTGAATCGTCTGACTAAAATCTGAGTGTGATACACCGGCGATACCTGCGTTGTAGTTGTCAAACAGTGTATTGATGGCAACGCCTTTTTCACGCCAATTATGGCGAATGTCTTTCACTATGCCGTCTTCGATAAGCACGGCTTTAGCTTGTTCGGCAAGATCTCGCAGTACGTTCACATCTGGACCAGAGAACCTTGGTTGCAGCTTAGCGCCACCACCAGGTCCAAACTGCATACGTTCAAAGTAGAAACTCGCGTCTAGGTCTACATCTTGTAAACGAGGTCGAATAGCCTCTATAACCGAAGGAATATTATCTAGTTCGTCTACCCTTACCATGAAGAAACCGTAGTTTTCATTGGCACTTTGAGGTGCGTAAGTCAGGGTAAAGCGGTCTGCCCCTTGTCCTATAAATGTGGAAACAGCGGTGATGTGCTCTTGGCCTAAAATTCGCGACTCCGCCTCTATTACGGCAAGTTCGGTGGCACGAATGTCTCGGTCTTGTGGTGCCCAGTAATGGACAAAGAATATAGGGGCGTTGGAAGGTGGGAAAAACCCTTGTTTAACATTACCAAAACTGCCGTAAGCAACCACAGTAATTACTAACAATGCGGCAATGGTAAGCCATCGGTGTTTAAGCGCTTGATTTAATACACTGACAAACACCGATTGAGCGGTGGAGCGATGGTCGTCATTAATTTGTTTTACACCTTTGCGATAAAAGTAAGCGCCTAGCACGGGTACTAGAGTGACCGCAAGAATCCAGCTTAATAGCAGTGAAACCAAAACCACTGCAAATAGCGAGTATAAGAACTCACCCGTGGCGTCATCAGACAAACCAATACCCGAGAAAGCAGCAATACCGATAACTGTGGCACCTAACAAGGGCCATTGTGTGCGTTTTACAATAAAGCTTGCTGCGTCTTTGGCCGAACCGCCAAAGGCCATCCTAAGCATCATTCCTTCGGCAACCACTATGGCGTTATCTACCAGCATACCCATGGCAATTACCATGGCACCCAGTGAAATTCGCTGAAGTTGAATATCCATGAGCCACATAATGAGAATGGTACCCATAACGGTTACCAAGAGTACGGCACCCACTACAACACCTGAGCGCCAACCCATAAATAGGCAAAGGGTAAAAG
>JALUXV010000385.1 GCA_027013165.1 Alteromonadaceae bacterium | reverse complement strand
AAGCCCTGCGGCTACGCTGGGTAGGCGGATCATTTGGCTTAATTCTGCGGCGCTGGGCGGCAGCAAATCAAAATGTGCTCCTCTGTCTTTGCCTCGCATTAGCACCGGGTAGTCTGCCACTAATGGATAAAAATCGTTTCTGCACGCCAGTATGATCAAGCAGGTATTGCTATTAGAGAGCACTTCTAGAATATCGAATACTTTGGCCTTGTCGGCAAACGACGTTTTTTGACACGACAAATAAGCTTCTAGCCTGTCTAAAACCAAGACAAAGCAGGTGTGTGCCGCGGTATCCGATAGAACAGTCAATGCGTTTTGTATATGACTAGCAACTTCTTCTGGAGCAGTTAGTAACCACCTTGAGAGTTTGTCTGTACTGTACCCGTCAAACAAAGGAGTGTCGTTTACATCCCAATCAAGCATATAGGCAGCAATTTCATTCAACGCTTGCGATGATGCGACATCGGCAAAATCGATACTGGCGTAATCTAATCCGTGAACACCATTGGCACCTTTGTCGCTAAGTAATCTGGGCAGCAAACCCGCATGTATTAACGAGCTTTTACCTGAGCCGCTAGGGCCGATAATTAAAGTGAATGGACGCTTTCTACTAAATTGTTCAGAGAGCCTAGTAAGCAGTTGACGAACGGCAGCGTTCCTACCATAAAAAATACGACTTTCATCGGCTGAAAACGCAGAAAGTCCAGGGAAGGGAGATTGCCCTTCCCAATCGGTATTAGCCGCTTTTGATTGGTCGTCGTCAATAAACTGAACATCGGCAATAACCCGATATCCTCGTTTTCTGATGGTCTCTATGTAGATAGGCGCGCTGGCTTTATCGTCGAGTGCTTTTCGTAGTTGGGTAATAGTTTTGTGGATGGGGTTATCGCCAACCACAGATTCAGGCCAGCACTGGGCTACTATGTCGTCTGCACTCACCACATCGCCAGTTTGCTGGCAAAGTAGCAGCAATACATCCATAGCTTTGGGTTCAACAGTACGCTTCGTTTTCCCCAGTTGAAGTGTGTTCGAACTTGGCTCAACAAGCCAGTCGCCCAAGTAAAACTGCTGATTAATCATTTATTTCCTTGCCAAATAGGCTTTTGTGACGAATATAGGCCCCAATTACCAAAAATAACCTAGCGTAATTTCTAAGGTCGGTAAATGCTATATCGGCAATTAAGTTAATAATTTGTAGTAATAGTTTTATACTTTTCATGCGTTTATAAAAAAAATAAATTTTATTGAAAGGGATTGGGTATACCCAAGGTCTTTATTGATACGCATGTATGATGCATGCCACTATCAACAATAAGTCATGAGGAAATATCGATGAAACAAGTTAAAAAGTCAGCTGTTGCTACCGCGTTGGGTGCTGTTGTTCTTGGGTCTTTAGCATCTACTGCCGTAGTTGCTGATGATGATTTATTTGGCATGCAATCACTAGAGTCTGGCTACGAGCAGTTTGCCCAAGAAGGCCAATGTGGTGAGGGCAAATGTGGCGAAGGCCAATGCGGTGAAGGTAAAGAAGAAGAGGGTAAGTGCGGCGAGGGCAAATGTGGTGAGGGCGAAGCTCACGCTGCTGAAGAAGGTGCTGCCGACGCTGAAGGTAAGTGTGGTGAAGGCAAATGCGGCGAAGGCAATTGTGGTGAAGACAAGGGCGACGGTGAAGGTAAATGTGGCGAAGGTAAGTGCGGCGGTTAATCGCTACGCGTACACTACGACACAGCTAGAAAGGGGCTGTCGCAAATACAGTCCACTTTCTTAGCCTTTGCTTAAATAAATGGGTAGTAACTAAATGATGAATATTCACGGTGCAGGTTTAGGGCTTCGAAGAGAAATGTTGAAATCCTTACTTCCCACATTACCTAAAGAGGTAGATTTTTGGGAAGTAGCGCCAGAAAATTGGATCCCATTTGGAGGTAAGTTTGAGGAAAAATTTGAGCAATGCGTTTCTCAAGCCCCCTTTTCTACTCACGGATTGTCATTGTCTATTGGCAGCCTAGATAAGCTCGACGTAGAGTTTGTTAAATCAGTAAAAACATTCCTAGATAAGCACAATATTTCTCTGTATAGCGAACACTTGAGTTACTGTTCGGGCAATGGTCATATGTACGATTTAATGCCTATACCTTTCACAGAGGGTGCAGTAAAGCATGTTTCTGAGCGCATAAAGCAAGTACAAGATATTCTTGAAAGACCATTGGTCTTAGAAAATGTGTCTTATTATATTAGTCCGTCTAAAGAACTTACCGAATTAGAATTTACTAACGCGGTGTTAAGTGAATCTAACTGTTTAATGCTACTTGACGTAAACAACGTGTACGTTAATAGCATTAACCACAAATACGACCCCAATGCGTTTATCAAAGGATTGCCGTCTGAAAAAATTGTTTATGGCCATATTGCCGGTCATTACAACGAGGCACCCGACCTTAAAGTAGACACTCATGGCACTAGTGTTATTGAGCCTGTATGGGCGCTGCTTGAAGAAGCTTATTATGCTCACGGCGTGTTTCCCACACTGCTTGAGCGCGACTTCAACATTCCAGATATCAAAGAGCTGCTGGAAGAAGTTGAACAGATCAAAGCGATCCAGCATCGGGTTTCTTCCCAAATGGTGAGCGGGGCGTTAGCGTGATAGACAATCATATTGAACTACAACAAGCTTTTGCTCGCGATATACGCGATCCGTCTTCGGCTGAATATGAAAACAAAGATATTCAGCGACGTATGGCGATATATCAGTCTTTGTTTTTCAACAATATTGAAAGCTTTTTAGCCTCGGCTTTTCCCATTGCCAAAAAGCTACTGCCCGAAAAGCAGTGGACCCAATTAGCACGAGATTTTTTTATTCACCACAGCTGCAAAAGCCCTTACTTTGCTGACATCAGTAAAGCCTTTGTAGAGTACCTTTCTGCATCGCCCAAAATAGTAGAGCTACTTCCCGAATTCTTCAGTGAACTAGTGCATTATGAATGGTTAGAGCTTGATATCAGTATTCGCAAGGGGAAAGCAGTTAATGAAGGCAGCGAGGGAACTCTGATGTTTTCTCCGCTGGCGTCGTTGGTGTCGTACACTTATCCGGTGCACATGATAAGTGAAGCATTCCAGCCTACCGAACCCACAGCGCAGCGAAATTTTTACGTGGTGTATCGTAACAGCAGCCACGAAGTAAACTTTGTAACGGTTACTCCAATCTCTGCAATGATGCTGGATACGATAGAGCAATGTGATGAGGGCATTACGGCTGAGGCGTTAGTAGAAGCCTTGACTGAAAAGCTTCCTCAAGTATCTCGCGATGCCATTACGAAGGGTGTAGAAAACACAATAACTACCATGCTTGAAAGCGAGATACTGATTAAATCACAATAGTGTTTTACACAATACTGCTTTAAAAATACCCGATGTGGCGGTTTTTATCGTGCATTATTGCTATAAACGCTGTCTTTCCGGCCGTCTTTCGATTACCATTTAGCACCATTTTTATTAATAAATTTTGCTAAGGTTGTACACATGGCTGACAATTCAGATTTCAAAGAAGTCTATAATAAATGGTACTTTCTTGCCTCACTAGTAACGCTATTGGCCTTTCCACTGATGCACATCATCTGTGGTTGGTTCACGTTCTGGTTATAATACGTTTTTCTTAAGGCTAGATCGTGACCGCCGAATATATAAAATCAGTTGTAAAAACCGTACCCGACTATCCTAAGCCGGGTATTTTGTTTAGAGACGTTACCAGCGTTTTAGAAGATCACAAAGCGTTCAGCAGTTCTATCTCAATATTACTTGAGCGATATCAAGGAATGGGGTTTGATAAGGTTGCCGGAACCGAAGCCCGTGGTTTCCTTTTTGGAGCGCCTCTGGCCATTGAAATGGGTATCGGATTTGTACCTGTTCGCAAGCCAAATAAATTGCCACGTGAAGTTGTAAGCGAAACTTACGACTTAGAATACGGCACAGATACATTAGAAATTCACAAAGACGCCATTAAGCCCGGTGACAAAGTATTGTTGATTGACGACTTACTTGCCACAGGTGGCACTATTGACGCGTCTGCAAAGCTAATCAGAAGCTTGGGTGGTGAAGTTGAGCATGCCGGTTTTATCATTGGCTTACCAGACTTAGGTGGTTATGAAAAACTGTCTGAGGCAGGTATTTCAAGCTACACCATTTGTGAATTTGAAGGCGAATAGGGAGCCTTTTACCTACGATGAGTTATCAAGTTTTAGCACGGAAATGGCGCCCCGGTAAGTTCAGCGAATTAGTGGGGCAAGAACACGTTGTGTCTGCCATTTCTAATGCCCTTGATAATGACCGATTACACCACGCATACCTGTTTACCGGTACCCGTGGTGTTGGTAAAACCACCATCGCGAGAATATTCTCAAAAAGCTTAAACTGTGATGAAGGCCAAGGGGCTAACCCCTGCGGCAAGTGCAGTACGTGTGTTGAAATAGAGCAGGGGCGCTATGTCGATTTACTCGAAATAGATGCGGCGTCTCGCACTAAGGTTGAAGACACCCGAGAACTTCTTGATAACGTACAGTATAAACCTACTCGCGGACGCTATAAGGTTTATCTTATCGATGAAGTGCACATGCTGTCGAAGCACAGCTTCAATGCACTGTTAAAAACCTTAGAAGAGCCACCTCCACACGTTAAGTTTTTGCTGGCAACCACCGACCCTCAAAAACTGCCCATTACCATTTTGTCTCGCTGCTTGCAGTTCAATCTTAAAGCGCTATCTCGCGAGCAAATTTCAGGGCAACTTAGTCACATTTTGGGTCAAGAATCCATCAGCTTTGAAGCGCCAGCGCTTACACTGTTAGCGCGCGCTGCGCAGGGCAGTATGCGTGATGCGTTAAGTTTGACCGACCAAGCGATTGCTCAAGGCGGTAATCAGGTAACAGCGTCGGTGGTAACCGATATGCTGGGGTTAATGGACAAAAACGTTCTGCTCAAGCTGCTTCACAGTGTGGTAAGTAAAACGCCCGCCGACGTAATGGCATTGGTCGAAGCGTTAGCTGAGCAAGCGCCTGATTATGACCAAGTGTTTGCTGAACTCAATGGTTTATTGCACCAGATTGCTTTGACCCAGTGGGTTCCAGAGGCGTGCAAACTAGAAACAACCTTCGCGAAAGCCATTTACCAATTGGCTAAGTCTATTCCTGCCGAGCAAGTTCAGCTGTTGTATCAAATAGCACTGCAAGGCAGAAAAGATTTACCTTTGGCCGCCGATGGTCGCAGTGCGTTAGAAATGACGCTGCTACGAATGATGACCTTCGCGCCTAAAACCCCATTGGCCGATATTGACGAGGTGATTTCATCACAAGCCCCTGCGGGTAGCGGTAATGTGCCCATTGCGAGTGCCTCGACAGCACCAGTAAAAAGTGTAGAGTCCGTAGCTGTTACAGAATCACCAGTTACAGAGCCGTCAACTTCAGAGCTATCAATTGAACAGCCCGCAACTGAAACAAGTGTGGAAGAAACCGCCGTTGCGCCCCACGAGGCACCAGCAGCGGAACAAGCTTCAGCGCAAGTTACTGAAACTATTGAGCAACCTACTACCGAGGTTGTACAAGAAGTTACAGTGGCTGAGCAACCTGAACCTGCAAGTGAACCGCAAAACGGTTTTATGGGTGAAGAATTTCCACCTGTAGAGCAAATGGAGCCGTATCCTCCGGTTGAAAACTATCATCACGACGATATGCCTCCGCCTGAAAGTGAGCCGTACATTCCAGAACACCAAAATGTACCTGCACCGCAAAACCAGCTTTCAGAAGAACAGCAGTTAACCTCAACCTCTGAAATGCTCGCATTGCGTCAGCGCATGAAGCAGCGGCGAGAGGAGGAGCCTGAAGCCGTAGTAAAAAAGTCTAGTGACGATACACCGTCATTAGCGGCACTCAAAAGACCACAGCCAGAGCAAGACCAAAGCGCCAATGAGCCTTTGAAGGCTGCGCCCATTGCTCAAGAATTAAAAGCTGAGCAACCACAAGCTCCGCAAACACACGCACCTCAGCCCCAAATGGTTGAGCCAGAGCCAGCGTTGCAATCAGCGCCGACAGTGGACGATGCTCCACCGTGGGAATCAAGTGCACCTCAATTCCAAGAGGAAGCACACACTCCAGCGCCCGAGCCGGTCTCTCAAGAGTCAGCGCCTCAACAAGCACCATTTAATCATCATGAAAATCAGAACCTTGAAGTAACCTATAACGGCGACTTAACAGCGTACCTTGATGATGGCAGTAAGTTGGTTCATGCTAGTCAAATCGACCAATGGAGTAACTTGGTTGAGCAATTACCGCTGGCTGGATTACTCAAGCAATTAGTACTAAATGCTACTTTTTCAAGGGAAGGTGATCAGGTGACACTTGAAATTGACCAAAGTCAGTCGCATTTAATAAACGATAGCGCAAAACAGCAAGTGGTAGACGCATTGCATCACGCGCTAGGTGAAGGCGTAAGTGTTTCTATGTCGTTGGGTAACCCCGATAAAACACCGCTTCAATTACAACAAGATATTCAAGTTATGCGTTTAGACCACGCCAAAAACGTGGTTAAAACGGATGATCAAATTCAAACGCTACTGGCTAGTTTCGACGCCTCTGTGGTCGAAGCCTCAATTAAGCCAAGGTAGCATTATTCACACCAAAACAAAGGCGAGAAAATATGTTTAAAGGTGGCATGGGCAACATTATGAAACAGGCCCAGCAAATGCAAGATCGCATGCAAAAAGTTCAAGACGATTTAGCAAAGCTGGAAGTTACAGGTGAAGCAGGCGCAGGCATGGTAAAAGTTACCATGACGTGTAACCACAATGTACGTCGCGTAGACATTGACGATTCACTCATGGACGACGACAAAGACATGGTTGAAGACTTAGTCGCAGCAGCGTTCAACGACGCCGTACGCCGCGTACAAGAAACTAGCAAAGAGAAAATGGGCGAAGTTACTGGCGGAATGCCACTTCCTCCAGGTTTTAAAATGCCGTTTTAGTTTTAAGATAGTAATCTTGTTTACTAAAAGCTCAGGTTTTATGCCTGAGCTTTTTTAATTGGTAAGTTAAACCTGAAAGAAGATTAGCTCTCTTTTAAAACAAAAACGACACCACCTTCACTTATGAGAGACACTGAAACTTTACCCGTTTCAGGAATAACCACACTGTGTGATTGAGTCTCTTTGTTATCATTATCACTTAGCATAGTAACTGATTTACCAGCCAACATTGGTAAGTCGAGTACTATGGTCTTGTGCTTTTTCTCACCATTAACAGCAACAACATACCAGTTATTTCCGTTACGGCGTGCCATCGCAATATGTTTACCGGGATATCCATCGATATATTGGGTCTCATTCCACGTACTTGGAACATGGCGAATAAAATCTAATACATGTTCTGGTTGTTCTTCCAAGTTGTTGGGCGTTAAACCAAAATGTTGTACTGGCGACTGATAAAGCACACTGGTTGCCAGTTCGAAAGTGTCTGAAGTTGAGCGAATAGAACCATGTTCCTGAGTGCGAGACAGACGTTCATTTAAAAATACTGGCGCAAAATCCATAGCTGCTACGGTATTTCGGGTAAATGGCAGCATGGTGGCATTGAACGCATGCAAATCTAATGCATCTTGACGAAATACCAGGTTTTCAGACGCCAACACCGCCTCGGAAGTCACAAAATTAGGAAACATGCGTTCCCAACCACGCGGCAAAGTGCAACCGTGGAAGGTTACACTTATCCCAAAGTCATTTGCGTCTGAGAGAATGTCTTCATATAGCGCCATGGTGGCTTGCTTATCGCCGCCAAAAAAATCAACCTTTATTCCCTTAACACCAATTTTCTGTAGCCAGGCCATTTCCTGTTTGCGGGCAATAGCAGTGTTCATTCTATCCTGAGGCGTTTGTGGTGCATCGTTCCACCATCCATTAGAGTTGTACCACAAAATCACGGCCACATTTTTCGATGCGGCATACTCGACTAACTTTTCCATGTTGTCGCGACCAATACGCTGATCCCACCAGTTATCAATCAACACATATTCAAAATTTAACGATGCTGCTAGATCAATGTACTGAATCTGGTCATCAAAGTTTATGCTGTCATCCTGCCATACGATCCAACTCCAGGTTGCTCTGCCCATTTTATAGTCTTCAGAAGCTTCATAGAGCGGTTTTACAACATCATAACTGATGGTGGTTTCAACAATGGGTTCAAGGTCTTTGCCAACGGTTATTGTTCGCCAGGGTGTGGTAGCCGGTAGTGCTAACGATGCATAGGTATCGCCCATGCCGTTATTTTCTCCTGGTTGCGGAAAGCTAATTTGATACATCCCTTTGGCGTTCCCGTCACTCAGGCGTGATCCAACATAGTGGCTGTCAACGCCTGTTTCAGAAATAAGAAGCCAGCCTTTATCTTGGTTTTTAAACAGCGCCGGAAAGGTATATCCCACACCATTTAATGACGCTGTTTCCATGCTCTCATTGTAAGTGTAGGGTTCTTCATAACTGGGTTTTGTGGCCATCCACCCCGTCATAGGTAAGGCTTGTGGTGTTATAAATGTGGTTGCGTTGTCAGGCAGGTTAAAACTTGTAGATTCGTTAAATACTTTTACATGAGTATTGTTGTGCGCTGACTCCAGTCGATAACGAAACGCAATGTCGTTATCGGATACCTGGAATGTGATGGCAATGACATCCCCATTTTCATTTTTGAAACGACTGGTTAGGGAATTAGCACTGATAGTGCACCTTGCTGACTTTGGCTCTGTTCAACGTGTAATGTTCGCTAATCTCATCAAACTGCGTATCTATATAAGTAAGGCCTTTTGAAAAATCTCCGATTGAAGAATTAAGCCCTAAGGGCGATGCCTCTAAAAATAGTTCGCCATGATAACTCACTTCATAAAATGGTTTACCTTCAGTAAGCGATACTGTCACCGACAACGCTTTATCCGGCCCTATAACGGTTTCTGGCATGTCAGCATAGCTAAAGCTGGAAACCACAGAAGCAATCGCAAAAGTTAGTACGGAGAATTTAAGCCTTTTCATAGACCTTCCTGATGTTAATACTTATGTATAATTATATTACAATATTAACAATAAACTGCTACATAAGGCATCTTATTTTGTTTAGGTGGTGAGTTTGGAGACTATTTGTTTCCACATTGGTGATATGTGAATTTGAGGGTATTGAATGCAGTATCGTCTCGTAATTAGCCAAACCTCTAACAACTAGATAACAAGGCTGATTGAACACATTTGATGATGATTACTGCGCAAAATCATTCAGATGATGAGTTTCGTCATACGCTCTTGCGGCTTCTTTAATGGTTTCTAGCGTTTGAGTGGGGTTGACTATGCCGTAACGTAGCTTCAACTCGCTGATCACTTGTGGGTTTTGCTGGATGAAAAGATCGATGTCTGCGACTAATTCCGGGTTACTCACAGTAGAAAACATGAATTCTATTTCTTTAATAGGTAAACCGGGATCAAACAGCATTGGCTGAAAATTGGGATAAAGTGAAAGCAGGTGTTGGGCTACGTAATAGTCACAGTCTGCCGCATCTGAACGGCCTAAATGTAGTAGCTCTAAAGCGGTAATACTGTCATTGGTACTGATTAATCTCAATTGTCCATTACTGATTCTTGGTTCCCAATATAAGGGTGAGAACCCCAACGGAATGCTTAACTCTTTGATACTTTCTATTGGTTTACGATATTGGTGTGGTTTAACAAGGGTGCCTGCTATGGTCGTGGTTATGATTGAGCTAAATATTTTTTGCTCTGCTGTGGATATTGGGTTAGTCCATGTTGGATGATCTGGATAAATTAAGTCGACGCTGCCTTTGAGTACTTCTTTTTGTAACCTAAGTACTGGCATTGAAAGGTACTTAAATTCATGACCACGGTCATGGGCATAAGCTTCTAGTATCGCCCAAACTAAACCTTTGTCTACAGGTGAGCGGAAATCATAGTGCGGGTAGTAACTCAGGTTTTGCGACGCGACAATAAACTTGTCCGCATTTACGGTGAATGAAAATAAGACCAGTAAGCTACTCAGTAGAACGCGCATATCAACTTTTAAAGTCTGAGCTATCCCCACGAATAGTAAAATAAAGTCAAAGAGTTAGGGAACATTCATGGCATTTGGTGATCAGATCTTTCGCCAAAAAAAACCAACACAGAAAACACCATGAATGCACGCTCTATATTGA
>JALUXV010000384.1 GCA_027013165.1 Alteromonadaceae bacterium | reverse complement strand
CTCGATGCCCTTGGCATTGAGCGTGCAGAAAACTACCCTCGTGCAACTCACTACATAGAGCCAATGATCGAGATGATTCAGACGCTCATCGACAAAAAAAGCGCCTACCAAGGCAAGGATGGGAGTATTTATTACGCCATTGATACTTTCAAGTCGTACGGTAAGCTCTCGCATCTCAAGCTCGATGAACTAAGCTCGCGAGTTGAAGGCCCAAGCGATAGCGAAGAGTATGACAAGGAAAGAGCTTCAGATTTTGTGCTGTGGAAAGCCTACGACTCAAAGCGCGATGGCGCTGTTTTTTGGGAAAGTCCCTTTGGAAAAGGGCGCCCAGGTTGGCACATGGAGTGCTCCTGTATGGCAATGCGCCTGCTCGGCGAAGAGCTAGATCTACATGCAGGTGGCGTCGATAACATCTTTCCCCACCATGAAAATGAGATTGCTCAGTCAGAAGCTCTCTCAGGAAAATGCTTCTCAAAGCTCTGGGTCCACAGTGAGCACCTCCTTGTCGATGGCAAAAAAATGTCGAAAAGTTTGGGGAACTTCTACCGCCTTCGCGACCTTGAAGAGAAAGGCTTTTCAGGAAGAGAGGTCCGCTATCAGCTCATTGCTAGCCACTACCGCACTCAGGTGAACTTTACTCTCGATGGTCTCCATGCTGCACGCAAGTCGCTTGCTCGCATCGACGCGCTCATTAAAAGGCTAACAGAGATGCTTAAGTCCAAGGATCCTCATTTGCAAAAGCCAGGGCCAGAAAAGGAGCTCAAAGAGACGCTTCATGAAAGTTTTCAAGCGCTTATCGATGCTTTGACAGATGATCTGAATACACCAAAGGCGCTCGCTGCTCTTTTTGATCTAATTCGTGAGCTAAATGCGACTCTCGATAAGGGGAAAATGTCGAAGGCATATGCCGAGCTGAGCCTTCAGGTTATTCATACATTTGATCGGGCCTTGGGTCTCGTTGCTCCCTTTGAAGGTCAGTCACAAGAGGAGATCCCTGCAAACGCTAAAGCCCTTGCAGCTCAAAGGGCAAAAGCTAGGCAGGAAAAAAACTGGGAAAAGGCCGACAGGTGCCGAGATGAATTGAAGCAACTCGGCTACACTATCGAGGATACGCCCGAAGGTCCTATCCTAAAGAAGTTTTAGCGCCTACCGACTTAGTCTTTTGGCAGAGCTATAATGGCTGTTATTGCTACAACTTGAGCAGCCATGCCAGCAGGGCCTGTTTTCAGGAATGAAAGAAAAGAGATCGGTCTTGCTACGAAATTAAGCGCAAGGCTTAATCCAATAGAGCAGGCAGATCCTACGAGCACTCCTTGAGCAATCACTTGTAGCCGTTTCCACGTTTGCTCCTCTTGAATCGAGTCCCACGTTAGCCCGTCTTGAAGCAAGGCACTAAAAGTATCACTTGCATCAGCAATGAGTTGCTTGATGTGCCCTGATCCATGCGCGCGCTTCTCACACTCGTTGGCAAGTATGTACCCTGCCCCGATTGTGACTACTGCTTTGACTCCGTAGAGCGAGTATTTAGCTAGCGAGCAGCCTGCTGCAGCTATAGTTGAAGTTCCAAACATTTAAGCCTCCTGATTTTCCTTAACTTTTTCTGATCCTAGCGGCCGCATCATAGGGAAAAATAAAACATCCCTGATTGAGGCAGCCTTTGTAAATAACATGACTAAGCGATCAATTCCAATGCCAACGCCGCTCGCTGGGGGCATCCCTTGGCAGATTGCTTCGATAAACTCTTCATCCAGAGGTGAAGCC
>JALUXV010000383.1 GCA_027013165.1 Alteromonadaceae bacterium | reverse complement strand
GTGTTAACTTACTTATTTCTAAGCAAATTAAAGGGAATTTATGCTAGAAATCGCAAAGAAAGTTATCAAACTTATCTTAAGCATCATTGGGGTGTTTGTGGTGCTTATTCTGTTGCTTGTCGGTTATATATTAATCGACTTTTCCCCCAATCCAGTTATTCCTCCCGCCGGTCCAAATGTTGTTAATGATATTACTCAACTCAATCCAATATCTGTATCTAGCGTAATTGCTCCAACATCTATAGAAGATATTCAAAATGCAATTCGATCGAGTAGTGGCAAAATCTCTATAGGGGGCGGTAGATACAGCCAAGGCGGTCAGGTAGCGCTTGAAGACAATTTACATTTGGATATGAGGCAGTTTAATCGAGTTATAGCGTTTAGCCCTGAGCAAAAACGGATCACTGTTCAGAGCGGTATTCGCTGGCGAGATATTCAAGACGTAATTGATCCTGAAAATCTTTCTATAAAAATTATGCAATCATATTCTAACTTCACCGTTGGTGGCTCGTTGAGCGTAAATGTACACGGGCGCTATATCGGAGAAGGGCCAATTATAGGTTCGGTAGCGTCAATAAAGGTCGTGTTGGCCGATGCAACAGTGGTAGAAGCCTCGCCAAGCAGCAATGCTGAATTATTCTATGGCGTAATCGGTGGTTATGGTGGCTTAGGAGTTATCGCCGAAGTATCGCTAGATTTAGTGCCAAATGTGAAAGTTAGTCGAGAAACTAAGTATATGAGTATTGAGGAATATAGTGCGTTCTTTCACACTCACGTTAAAGATAATGAAAACATCGTTTTTCACAATGCAGATATATATCCTCCTCATTACACTCATGTAAACAGCGTGAGCTGGGCAAAAACAGAACAACCTCTTACTGTTGAGGAACGACTAATACCAAGAGACAAGGATTACTGGTGGCAACCGAAAACTGCTGAATTTGTGGCAGATTCAAATTTTGGGAAGTGGTTGAGACAACATGTGTTTGAACCACTACAAAATTCGTCTGAGGTTGTTCAATGGCGAAATTTTGAGGCTAGCTACGATGTTCGAGAATTAGAACCCAAAAATAGAATTGATGCTACGTATGCACTAAGAGAATACTTTGTTCCTGTAGACCGGTTCGATAGCTTTTCTAACAAAATGGCTGGTATTTTCAACGAATACGATGTGAACGTTCTCAATGTTTCAATACGCCATGCCCACCCTGACAAAGGCTCTTTGTTGGCGTGGGCGAGGGAAGAAGTGTTTGCATTTGTTGTCTATTATCGTCAGGGAACTTCTGACCAAGATCTTGATAATGTGCGAAAGTGGAGTCGCGAATTGATTGATGCCGCAATTTCGGAAGGTGGGAGTTATTACTTGCCTTATCAACTGCATGCCACAACGGAACAGTTTCATGCAGCTTACCCAAGAGCAAAGGAGTTTTTTGCGTTAAAAAGTAAAGTTGACCCCAACAACCGTTTTAGCAACAAGTTGTGGGAGCAGCATTACCCCTAAGTGGTTTACAAATATCGTGGGTAAATTTCACTATTTGTTGTCTACGTAAAAGTGATAGATGACTTTTACGTAGACTTGGCTCAATCAGAATCCGTGTACATTAAAAGAATAGGTACAACTTCATATGAAAATAGCGGTTAAACTAACAAAGCAAGATTTCTTAGACTTCAATAGATATGCAGTGATACGCATACAAAAGAGCAAGCCTTCTGAAAAACTCCTCTTTCTTAAAAACTTAGTACTTTGGTTAATCATTGGGGTT
>JALUXV010000382.1 GCA_027013165.1 Alteromonadaceae bacterium | reverse complement strand
TGTTTCATCGCCGGGATTGTCTGAAATTACGGTTGAAGTGAAAAGCACGTACGATAGTAACCTGCTGCCACAAGTTTGGGATGAATTAAGAAAGCGCCTTCGAGACACTGCCAGTTCACTGCCCACAGGCGCACAAGACCCCATTGTGTTCGACGATTTTGGTGATGTATACGGTCTTTACTATGCGTTAAGTGCGCCGGATTTTGATACACGGGAACTTCGCGAGTTTGCCCGTATAATACGCCGCGACCTGCTTACGACAGAAGGCGTAGCCAAGGTTAATGTGACAGGCGTTCAAAAAGAACAGATTGTGGCGTATATCAACCCATACCAACTAGCGGGCTTGGGCATTTCCTTCCCTGATCTCGCTGCCCTCTTTGAAGATAACTTAAGGCCCTTTAACGGTGGCCGTATTAAAGTGGACGAAAAGAATGTACGTCTAATTGTAGAACGTGCACCAGACAGGCTTGAAGAAATATCTAACCTTTCTGTGGTAGTGCCGGGCACTAACCGTTCACTTAGAGTTGCCGATATTGCCACATTGAAATTAGAGCCTGCGGACATACAGCCCGTTCATGTGCGCTACAACGGCGAAGAAGCTCTTACGCTTTCTGTATCGGCCTTGACCGACGTTAACATTGTTGATGTGGGAGAACGCGTTAACGCAAAAGTGGAAAAACTACTTCAAGAGCTTCCTGTCGGTATTACGCTAACGCCAATTTATGATCAGGCTTCGGTGGTTGATGAGTCGGTAACCGGCTTTATTAATAACCTTGTCATGTCAGTCGCCGTAGTTACTCTAACCCTGTGTTTATTCATGGGGTGGCGCTCGGGTGTGGTAGTTGGCTCAGTGCTACTTGTTACCGTGCTAGGTACGATTCTTGTTATGTGGCTGATGGATATTCAGCTTCAGCGCATATCCCTTGGTGCCATGGTTATCGCCATGGGTATGCTAGTAGATAACGCTATCGTGGTTGCTGAAGGCATGATGCTTCGCATGGCCACCGGCTCCACAGCTAAAGAATCAGCCAGCTTTATTGTTAAGCGCACGCAGTGGCCGCTACTTGGCGCAACCGTTATCGGTATTGCGGCGTTTTCAGGCATAGGTCTTTCAAACGATGCCACCGGCGAGTTTCTTTACTCATTGTTTGCCGTAGTCTTAGTTTCCCTAATGATTAGCTGGGTATTAGCAGTAACTTTAGTGCCTGTTCTCGGCGCGTATTTCTACCGCAAAGGTATGGGTCAGACTGCAGGCAACGAAATATCAGCATCGCAGCGCTGGTTTAAAAGCGCATTACTTGGTGCACTTAAACTTCGCTGGGTAACTATTAGTGTACTTTTTGTCATCACTATTGTGGCTTATGGAAGCTTTGGTATGGTAAAGCAAGGTTTTTTCCCACCATCAAATGCGCCGCTATTCTTTGTACATTATTGGGGCCCGCAAGACAGAGACATTCGTGCCACTGAAGTGATAGCAAAAGAAGCGGAAGCGCGTATTTTAGCCATGGAAAACGTCACGGCTGTAACCACCTTTATTGGGCAGGGTGCAGACCGTTTCACCCTCACTTATGCGCCTAAAAGCGCTAACGAAAACTATGCTTTTTTCATGGTTCGGGCGAATAAACTGGATAACATCCCTGCTATTCAAGAGAAGCTTAGAAATAAACTTACCGACCTAGATTTCGACGCTAACTTCTACATGGAACGAATGCAGTTTGGGCCCGGATCTGGTGCAAAGCTAGAAGCAAGGTTTTCTGGTCCAGAT
>JALUXV010000381.1 GCA_027013165.1 Alteromonadaceae bacterium | reverse complement strand
TCATCTGCGGTTGGACGGTACATTTCTAATTGTTTTTCAACCAGGTTTTCTATGCGGTTGTGCTCGGTTAACGCACGTTGCTCAAGCACAAGGTTACGCCACTCAACATCAAGCTCATCTTTCTCTTGCATGAGGTCTTCAAGGGCAATGACCTGCTGTCTGTTGTGATGGCTGCTAAGCGTTACCGCCATTGCACTTACGATAACCATTAAATACAACAAAACCCGCAACTTGTTGCGGGTCAAATCTGAAACAATTATTAGCAGTAATTTAAAATTAGTGCTGGCCTTGTCTGGCGCGGCTTTGGTCATAACTTTTCTGCCACACGTAATACCGAACTGCGAGAGCGAACGTTGTTCGCAATCTCCTGTTCTGAAGGTTTTATCGCTTTGCCCAAGGCTTTTAGCACTTTATCTGCATCTATTTCAGCCTGAGTAATCGGTAAGTTGTGTGGTACTGATTTCCCTTTACTTTGATCCTTAATGAAGCGTTTTACTAAACGGTCTTCAAGCGAGTGAAACGAAATAACGGCAAGACGACCTTCTTTCGCCAACACCTGTGTCGCCGCTTTAAGGCCCACGCGAAGTTGCTCCAGCTCCGCATTGATATAAATGCGAATGCCTTGGAATGCGCGGGTAGCCGGATGTTTAAACTTATCCTTTACAGGAACCGCTTCGTCGATGATCTTGGCTAGCTGAGCAGTGCGTGTGATAGGCGTTTCTTTGCGCGTATTTACGATGGCATGGGCTATGCGTTTGCCGAACTTCTCTTCGCCAAACTCTTTAATAACCTGCGTAATGTCTTGTTCTTCGGCGCTAGCCAGCCAGTCTGCAGCACTTTGTCCTCGAGAGGTGTCCATACGCATATCCAGCGGGCCGTCACGTAAAAAGCTAAAGCCACGCTCGGCATCGTCAAGTTGAGGTGAAGACACGCCCAAATCCATAAGCACACCGTCAATCTTACCGGTTAACCCTAGCGCTTCGATTTCTTCTGCCATATCACCAAACGGTGAATGGATAATGCTAAAACGCTTGTCATCGACGAAGCGTTCTGCCGCTTTAATTGCTTGCGGGTCACGGTCAAAGGCGATGAGTCGCCCGTGTTCACCCAATGCATCCAAAATATGTGCAGAATGCCCACCACGGCCAAACGTAGCATCAATATAAATACCGCTTGGCTTAATCGCCAGGGCTTCAATGCACTCATCAAGCAATACTGAAATATGTTTAAATTCGCTAGGCTGCGTCATAGAGAAAAGTCCTGTAATCGTTCGGTAAGTTCAAATTCGCCTTTGCGTTCGGTGTCTATATCAGCTTCAACTTGTTGTGCCCAAATATCGGCATCCCAAATTTCGAATTTGTTTAACTGACCAACTAACATGACTTCTTTTGAGAGTTTTGCGAAACTTCGCAGTGGAGTAGGAACAAGAATGCGCCCGCTTTTATCCATCTCACCTTCAGAAGCATAACCTAGTAGCAATCGCTGCAAACGACGCTCGGCTGGGATCATGCTTGAAAGTTTAGAGAGTTTAAGCTCAATCTCTTCCCATTCGGGAAGTGGGTAAAGTAGCAAACAACTTTGTTGTGTATCGACTGTGCAGACCAGTTGTCCCTGACAATCATCCAGCAGCGACTGACGATACTTCGTCGGTATAGCCAGTCTGCCTTTTGTATCCAGATTGATTGCGTTAGCGCCGCGGAACATTCCCCTAGCCTTTTATTATTTGCTCTTGGTTTTCTTGTTTTTTGAGTACTAATCTGCAAAGTGATGATG
>JALUXV010000380.1 GCA_027013165.1 Alteromonadaceae bacterium | reverse complement strand
AAATAAGATATACCTTGATCAACCCAAGTGTCTAAAGCACCATACCAATAAGTAAGATAGAAACTACTACCTGCTAAATATCTCTTCGTTTTTGTTATTGAAACACTATGCCACGCTGGTTCGACTGTAGTCTCGAAAAATGAGTATTGGCCATCGCTAAAACCTACTCTCGTACTACCATTGGCTATAACGCTAGCTCTAGATATCATGTTTAACGAAATCATATAGAATCCATCTCGTTTAAAAACGATTGTTTTATTATCTGTTACACTAAATAACGGATTATCCGTATTTATTAAACTTGTAATCGGATTTATGTATTGTGTTACTGGTGCTGATGCAAATGTAGCTGTCTGAAAATACACACTGTTCAGTTGACCAACCAAAGCATTGTAGATGCTATCGACTTGTCCTTTAGTGATTAGTTCATTATTACCGATGGCATCGGCTGCAATAATGCGGTTTTTAGTTTCTATTCCTGAGTCAGTGAAAGTAAATCCAGACAGAGTCATATCATTTCTATCTCGAAATGATATTTCAGCTGAGGGAATTGGGCCGTTAGACACATTAGCTAGTAAGTACCTGGTCGAGGTATCGTTAGTCGCTTGCTTATTATACCATCGCGACTCGTTATACTTATGCAGCGAAATATTCTCTGAGTTACCAGCTTGATCTATAATTAGGTCACCTCTCAATGTTGTGTTTCCATAGAACATCTTACGTCCAAATATCGACTGATCAGACGTCAAATCCACTCCGTTGGGCGTTATGCTTATAACCGAATCAGTCTTGTTCACTATTCCAATTAGAATCTGATCGGATTGATTGGTGTACAGAGTGAACGGGCGATTATTAGACAATAAAACGAATGGTACGCCTCCAACCGAGACGGTATTAGATAGAACTTCGCCAGCACCAGCGTATATGAAAATCTGCTGTCCTTCTTTAAGTTCCAGCGGGTCTGTCAATACGCCCTGTAAAGCAGTATGTCGGACTAACGTAGAACCAGATATTCTTAATAATTGGGTTCTAGCTATATCGTCTATTGCACCTAATACAGCTTCGTCGTTATCGGATCCAGGTCTCGTATCGCCAGACGCCGTAATTATCTTCTTGAGAGAACCACCGATGAGGTTCAATTCTCTAGCATACACCTTTCCTTCGGGAGTCAGTGCATAATCTACTTTAGTTTGTAAATCTATCATTATAGGTCCTGTTATTGATTTCAAATAAACTGTAAGAAGTCTTTTAAATGATTATAATATAAAGGAAATTTAATGAAGTTAGTAACGTTTAAAAACGGTTTTCACGATACAGTGGCTAGGAGAGTAGTGAGGGGTGATAAATCTCATTTCAACTTAAAACACGGAACTAGATTGACGTCTGGTTGGGAAGTTACCATGGGAGTCGACGATGCTTTGGTAGATAGAGAATTAGAAGTGAAAGATTATGAGGTGACGTTATCTGATGACAATTATATATTATTACCAATATATGTCAGAGGCACAACCAGAACTATCAAAGATGCTAAAGGTAATAAAAAGTTTTTCATATCCAGGGACGCGTCTTCTACTGGAGACAAAGTATTATTATTCTTAAACTTACCCAAAGTATCGGCTGTAGATTACGAATTATATAAAGGCGCAACTACGGTGTCACTAGGCTCCGATGTACTGTACGCAACTGGTTGCGACGACGAGATAATAGATGCGCCTGTTATTCTACTCGATGGAGACTCTGCTATTACCATAACGTACCCTAAAGGTGATGAGCAAATGGTAGAGCGGATCATATTTGTCAACGGAGTTTTGAAATATTCCGAGCATGGGTGAGTCGACTAGATACAAACTTCAAACAGTCTTAATTTACTAGAATAGCGACGGAAACAAATATGATTACGTGTTGGCAAAATGACACATTGCGAATCCTAGCAGATGTTGCAACTCCCATTTCTTTTTCAACGCTAGACGGTACCATCTAGTCGCGTTAATTGTAGACTTAGTGTCTTACCACAGTGCTTTTTACTCCAACAACTATTTCATCTACTTTCACATTAGTGACGATAAATAAAGCTGGTAACGTTTACAACGTAAATACAATGAACCATTTCAGCGTATCGAATAAACTAGGCTTCATTAATTGCTACCATCTACAATAATACAGCAGGTATCTTAGTATCTTCTGCCATAATGGAGATTCTATCTGTATTTAATGACAATATAGGAAATGGAGAATAACATGAGAAACATGAGACCTGCCGAGATCAATACTGTAGCGGTTGTTACGATAGTATTAACTGGCTGCGCGTATATTGCTAATGAGTTATCGGGGGAACGGATAAGCGTGATAGCTGCTCTTTTATACCTGATCTCACAGCATGAATTAAATAGAGTGACAGAACGGACTATATTGGGATATGCTAAGAACATCATGTTCGTTATATTTATAGGGTTCGCAGGTGGATGGTTTGTGTCTAACGTCTTGACCGTAGATTACCTCCCAGACATTTCTAGTAGCACCAATAAGGTATTGCAAGCTACATTTGGATTCTTATCGTATGAGTTCCTCTTATTGTTAGGAGGTAATGCTAAATCAGTGATCAAGCAATTGGCTGATATGGTTATATGCAATGTTAAGAAAGGAAGATCATGGAATACGTTCACCACTTCCAAATAATGATACTTTTAGCTACTGCAGAGTTTGTCCATTCGGTCTACGTGATGCGCAGGATAAATGACGACGCAATGTGGCACCGTGTTGCGTCAAAGATGTTATTATTAGTTCTCATGGTAGTCGCTATTGGGTGTATGCTTTTAGATAACAACACTACGTTAATGTTGATATGGGTGGTATACTTCATTTATCTAACACATAAAGGCAATAGAGAATTCTTACTACGCTATTTAGAAATACATAAAAAAGAAGGAGACAACGATGGATTACCTCCACTCAACGCTTAATGTGATAACCGTTACCGGTATAAAGATATTTGCTGTAATTACGTCAATGATCGTGACAGCCACCATGCACCCAGCTCCATTCTGGATAGGTGTAGTATCTGGTTTCATCTCATATGTTATAATAAGAGAATCGCTAATACGCCTAAAACGCAGATCAGCAGTAAATGATGATTAGTGTGGTTAGGGACGTCCCTAACCACAATTTTATTTTGAGAATTAACACAAAAAGATAATTATTCTTAAACTATCTTTATTGTGATCATACCGCAACTTAAAGATAGCTCATTGGCCGTCTAGACGTTACGCATTAGACGAGTATTATGAATGCACAGACAAAGACATGCCTGTATAAGCACGATAGTAAGTTGTTACTAAGGTAGATAGCTAGAGCTTAAGCTCTAGATATCTACTCGCGTCGCCATGTAATTGTAAATTATAGTTCTATCGTCATTAGTGAACTTGACGACATAGTTTCCTTTATCTACTTGCTCTCTAATGTTCGAAGTGAACCCATTGTCAACCGTAAAGTACAC
>JALUXV010000379.1 GCA_027013165.1 Alteromonadaceae bacterium | reverse complement strand
ATCAACTGGCGACAAACCCGCCACGTCAGTGATATATACACCGAAAAGATTTCTTGCTGACAGATACAAACTTTCATCACCCGTCTCTGTCACGATCAATACTTTATCCAGATCAAGCTCAGCCAACTTAGCTACCATAGACTTAGTCTTGGGCGCATCAACTGTTATATCTTCTACAACCAACAACCTATCTTGACGCACAAGCTCTGATAACGCAGAACTCATCGCAGCACGATACATTTTTTTATTTAACTTAACAGAATGATCACGTGGTACAGCAGCAAACGTTTTACCGCCGCTACGCCAGATCGGACTACGAATAGTACCTGCTCGCGCACGACCCGTACCTTTTTGACGCCATGGTTTAGCACCACCGCCACTTACATCTGAACGACTCTTTTGTGCTTTTGTACCTGCACGAGCACCTGCCAGATAAGAGACCACCGCCTGGTGAACAAGACCCTCGTTAAAGTCACGACCAAACACTACGTCTGATACAGATACTTTATCGCTTGCTTTATGTAATTGAAGATCCATATGAATCCAAACCCCTACCAATTAACCTTTCGCTTTATAAGCAGGACGCACAATAACGTCACTACCTTTAGCACCAGGCACAGAACCCTTAATTAACAGAAGGCCACGGCCTTCATCAACACGAACCAACTCAAGCATTTGAGATGTGCGACGCTTGTCACCCATATGGCCCGCCATTTTCTTACCTTTAAATACACGACCCGGTGTTTGACACATACCGATAGAACCCGGCGCACGGTGAGAAATAGAGTTACCGTGCGTAGCATCTTGCATTGCAAAACCCCAACGCTTAACACCACCTGCAAAACCTTTTCCGATGCTCTTACCCGTAACATCAAGCTTCTGACCGGCCTCGAACATAGAAACCGTCAATTCAGCACCCTGCTCAAAGGAATCTTCCGAATCATCAGTCCGGAACTCCCATAAACCACGACCAGCTTCAACACCTGCCTTAGCATAATGACCAGCAGCCGTTTTCGTAACACGAGAAGCTTTACGCTCACCCGTAGTCACCTGAATAGCTTCGTAGCCATCAACTTCAAGCGTCTTAACCTGAGTAATTCGATTAGGCGCCACTTCAACAACAGTGACTGGAATTGATTCACCATCTTCAGTGAAGATGCGTGTCATTCCACATTTTTTACCGACTAAACCGATAGTCATGTCTATATCCCGATGTCGTAACAAAAAGAAAGCAAAGCTTCTTTTTTATATAATCTTGTGTCTCAATAAAGGCTTGGGACAAGCAATCAATGTTTGTCCCAAGCGAGCCGCGCATTCTAACACGTTTTTTTTAACGCCACCACATTATATCGTGATGTTTATAGAATTTAATTCAGCTTAATTTGTACATCCACGCCAGCAGCCAGATTCAGCTTCATCAAAGCATCAACCGTCTTGCCTGTTGGACTTACAATTTCCAATAAACGCTTATGAGTTCGTAATTCGTACTGATCTCGTGCATCTTTATTTACATGCGGAGAGGTCAGCACAGTGAAACGCTCTTTTTTGGTAGGCAAAGGAATTGGTCCCTGCACTCGAGCACCTGTGCGCTTCGCTGTTTCTACAATCTCGGCAGCCGAACGGTCAACTAAACGGTGATCGAAAGACTTTAAACGGATACGGATTTTCTGATTATCTGCTGACATATTTTTTACTCAATAATCTTACTAACAACGCCTGCACCTACTGTACGACCGCCTTCACGGATCGCAAAGCGCAGACCTTCTTCCATCGCT
>JALUXV010000378.1 GCA_027013165.1 Alteromonadaceae bacterium | reverse complement strand
AAGCAATGCAAAACCAACCAGTACGGTTAACTGTGACGTGGTCAACCAAAATTGACCAACCCAGTTAAGCTACTTTTTTCAATTTCTTCATGTCCGCCTCATATTGATTTGGACTTCTGTAATCTAGATACGAATGCAACCGTTCAGGATTATAAAATGTTGTGATGTATCGCAGCATATCTTGCTGTGCTTCATAACGAGTTTGGTATTGCTTCCAATGCACCAGTTCTTGCTTCAAGCTACCGAAGAAACTCTCAACAACACTATTATCCCAACAATCACCTTTTCGACTCATACTGCCAACAAATTGGTGTCCTTTAAGCAAGCGCCGATAGTCTGCACTCGCATATTGGCTGCCGCGATCTGAATGGACAACCAATCCGGCTTTTGGATTCCGCTGCCATATCGCCATCGTTAGCGCATCACATACTAATTTAGCTTTCATTCTTGAACCCATACTCCAGCCAACGACTTTCCTTGAGTAAAGATCAATAACAACGGCCAAATATAACCAGCCTTCTTGTGTCCAGATATAAGTAATATCCTGCACATAAGCTAGATTGGGTGCATCAACATCAAATTGTCTGTCGAGCACATTGTCAAATATTGGTAACGTGTGGTTGCTGTTTGTCGTGACCTTATATTTTTTCTTGTAGCGAACTTGCACGCCTGCTTCTTTCATCAGTCGGCGTGTAAGACGCCTACCAATAGGATAGCCCAAACAATTCAGTGCTTTTTGCATCCGTCGACTGCCATAACTATGCTCACTGGCTTTGGCAATCTTGTGCATCCATTCTACTATTTCTTTTCGCTTGTCATCATCCGTTGTAGGTTGATGTTGAGTTTTCATATATCTATAAAACCCATTGCGCTTTACGCCTAGTAACCGGCACAACCGATCAACAGGATAGGTATTCTTTCGCTCGGCGATAAACGCGTATTTCACTTCATTTCTTTGGCGAAGAATACAGATGCTTCCTTTAGGATGCGTTTGTCCATTTCAAGCTGTTTCACCTGTGCTTTCAGCTTTCTGATTTCTGCCTGCTCTGGCGTCAGTTTACCGTTTCCTCTGAACGCATGGCCGTCATCATCTTGTTGAAACTCTTTGACCCAGCGGCCAATGATTTGCTGACTCACATCCAACATTTTTGCGACTTCAGAGCGCGTGTGACCTTGGTCTAGCACCAGGCTCACAGCATCCAGTTTAAATTCTTTCGTATACCGCTTTCTTCCGGCCATTTACTTTCTCCAGCTAAGGTTCAATTATATCCTTAACTGGACTGGTCAACTCAATTAAACCACCTCACAATGATATGAAGCTGTGCTTCAGCTAACGCTGTAAGCTTAGCAACTTCAGCCTTGTGTGTGGCTAAAGATACGATCATGAATTATACCTCAGTAGTATACTCCAAACGCTCATCCATGAAGGCGCATCTTTTCGTTAGTAACTCACAAGCGCCATTGCTTTATTCAGAGATTGTCGTTGTTGCCCACTGTTTTTATATGTACAAACAGTTTCATTTTTGCAAATCACGCACGCTATTATTTTTGCTTTGTTGTGAAAATTTACATTTACTTTACTTTATAAAGTTTAGCATTTCTTTTGCAGTCGACAATTCGTCTAAAGAATAGTTTTTATAAGAAAATTCGATTTAATTATAAAAATTAGGGGGATATACCTATATCTATATAGAAGAAACTAAATTTTTCTGCTTTTGGGGTTCGATGAGAGGTAGGTTGACTTTCTTTCTTTGTTAATGAAGTGTTGGTGGTTTGA
>JALUXV010000377.1 GCA_027013165.1 Alteromonadaceae bacterium | reverse complement strand
CACGGAAGCCCCAATTAATTAGAGAGACATAGTTTAACGCAACTTAACGCCTAAGTAGAGCCGAAATTAGGCGATTAAATTGGCGAAATTTCCTTATCTAACAGGCTACTGATGAGCATTTGCTCAAATTAAGCCCCATTAACGCTTCGCGTAAACTACACTTAGAGTTTACAGATGTCAGCAGAACTTATTAGGGTTTTACTTGCCTGACATTGAATAAAACGATAAATTGGCGCACAGTTGTAAGCTGAGTTGTTAATCATGAATAAACCACCCCTTATCTTAACCAATGTATTGGTATTTCTCATTACCGGTGCAATTGCGTGCATTGGTGTACCTGTATGGATTGCACACCACGGAATTGATTGGGCAGAAATTGGTACTGCTATTTTCTTGTTCTATTTCACAGGAATGTCGATTACCGCGGGATATCACCGCCTTTGGTCTCACAAAACCTATGATGCAAATATTGTTGTTAGAATAATATTAGCAATCGGGGGCGCTATGGCGCTTCAAAATAGTATCTTGCATTGGTCTTCCGATCACCGCGTGCATCATCGTCATGTGGATGACAATGATAATGACCCTTATTCAGCGAAAAAAGGCCTATGGTTTGCACATATAGGTTGGATGCTTCGCGAATATCAAGCCAAACGTTACGACGATTATGGTAACTGTAAAGACTTGCAAAAAGACAAAGTCGTGATGTGGCAGCACAATTATTATTTGCCTATTGTATTAGCCGCAAACTTCGGCATAACCGCCTTATTAGGTTGGTTAAACGGTGATGTATTGGGCATGGTACTTATTGCAGGTGTACTTCGATTAGTATTAGTGCATCACGTGACTTTCTTTATCAACTCCCTTGCGCATTTCTGGGGAAGTCAGCCGTATACGGATAAAAATTCAGCCCGTGATAACGGCGTTTTAGCGTTCTTCACCTTTGGTGAGGGTTATCACAACTATCATCACATTTTTGAGTACGATTACCGAAACGGTATTCGTTGGTATCAATTCGATCCTACAAAGTGGTTAATTAGAGGACTTTCTTACTTAGGGCTTACCCATAATTTACGTAAGGTGCCTGAAGAAAGAATAGAAAAAGCACGGGCTGCAATGCAATTGCAACGAGCCAGTGAAAAAGCCTCTCTATTACCAAATGCTGAAGAGGTAATGCATACAATTCAAGCTGAATATGATTTGTTGATGCAAAAAATGTCAGACTATTATGCAACTAAAAAACGTTTAATGCGGCTTAAGCAGAAAACCATTAAACGCAGTATTGAGGGGCTCGAACTTACCTATAAATATAAAGAGCTTAAGCATGCGTTCGCGTTGCAGAAACAGAAATGGCTGCACCTGCAAAGCCTTTCGTTGCAACCCGTGTAGCTATTTTCCCCATCATTCTATTACTTCGTCTTTTAAGGAGCCCATGTAAATCACTTTATATGGGCTTTTTTGTTTATTTGGCATTTGCGACTAGAGTTGAAATTACAAAGCGGGTAACGTAGTCCACACTAGGTAGTGTTTATTTACAGTTAGTTAGACGATTTTAAGAATAGGAAGCAGCTATGGCGGCAAAGCAGAAAAAGGCGACAACCCCCTCTTCATTTCATTACGATGCCATTGTAATAGGAACAGGTCCTGGCGGTGAAGGCGTAGCAATGCAGCTAGCAAAAGCCGGCAAAAAGGTTGCCGTGGTTGAACGATACGAAGCCGTTGGCGGCGGGTGCACACATTGGGGTACTATTCCTTCTAAAGCGTTACGTCATTCCGTCAGCCG
>JALUXV010000376.1 GCA_027013165.1 Alteromonadaceae bacterium | reverse complement strand
TTGAAACTCTGGCGTCGCAGCCATTAGTGAAGATTTGAAAGTATCTTCTAAGCGCTTAATCTCTTCGGAGTAACTTGGGTTCCCCTCACATCCAGCAACAAAGTTATAAGGTAATGCTTCGTCACCATGCAAGTCTAGGTACATATCTACGCCAATCTCGTCCATGGCATTAAGTACGTAAAGTACTTCTGGGCTTTTTTCGGCGCTAGGGGTTGCCCATTCCCGATTCAGGTTTGTACCCACTGCATTTGTACGTAAATGCCCTCGTGCACTTCCATCCGGATTCATATTAGGCACAACATAAAAAACAGCATTGTCGAGAAGCTTACGAGCTAAGCCGTCTTGCTCGTCTAATAATCGATAAATTATTCCCTCTGCACACCACTCTGCCATAGTTTCGCCGGGGTGTTGGCGAGCAGTAACCCACACTTTCTTCTTCTCTGGTGTAGGCTCACCAATAACTAGCATGGAAATATCTCGCCCATCTAACGTCAAGCCTAAGAATTGATGTTCGCAGTTCAATGCCATTTGCGCATCGTGAACAAGATCAAGGTGCCTTTCATAGCTGTAAGGGATGAAGTAAGCGAAAAACACACTGGGTTGTTCCAAGGTCAAAGAAAACTGTAATTTGTCGCCATCAAAAGTCGTAGGAATACGGAACCACGTTTGTCTATCGTATGACGCAAGCACATTGTAGTTTTCCCAGCCTGCGGGATACGCAGAGTTCGCCAAATCAGAAATGGTAATTGAGTGCGTAACAAACATCTCACCCACTAGGCGAAAGTGAAACCACTGTGCGAATTCTGATTGATTGTCTTTGGGAATGGTAAGCTGAATATCATCAGGTGATGTAGCATTAACAATATTAATGCTGCCGCTATCGAATTGACTTGAGATATGCATGGTCTGTCGCTGTATTAATTATTTGAGCAGTAATTTAGCACAGACCCGATTCATAATGCCATGTGAACCAGCGGCTATAGGCGGGTTAAAACGAAAAACCGACCACGATGGGTCGGTTTTTGTACAGTGAAATATTTACACCGTGTTTGTTACGCTGGTAGCGACGGTATATGCAAGCCAGCCATATCAGCTACAACTCGCATTACCTGACAACTGTATCCAAATTCGTTGTCGTACCAAACGTATAACGTTAGGCGTTTGTCGGCAGCGATGGTTGCTTGTGAATCAACCACTGAAGCAGCTCTTGAGCCAACTAGATCGGTAGACACTATCTCTTTACTGGCTGTGTAATCTATTTGATGTTGCAGTGGCGAAAACAATGCAGTGTCTCGCAAAAATTCATTGACTGTTACTTTATCTACTGCTTCTTTCAGATTTAAGTTTAGTATGGCTAAAGAAACATTCGGTGTGGGCACTCGAATGGCGTTCCCTGTCAGCTTACCAGCCAATACAGGGAAGGCTTTTGCCACTGCTTTAGCTGCGCCAGTTTCTGTGATTACCATATTCAATGGTGCGCTTCGGCCTCTGCGATCACCTTTGTGGTAGTTATCAATGAGGTTTTGGTCATTGGTGAACGAGTGAACCGTTTCAACATGTCCATTTTCAATGCCATATTCTTCTTCCAATGCTTTGAGCACTGGCGTAATTGCATTTGTTGTACAACTCGCCGCCGACAGAATAGTATCTTCAGGAGTCACATCTTGGTGGTTTACACCGTGAACAATGTTCTTAATGTCACCTTTTCCAGGAGCGGTAAGAATGGCTTTAGCAGCGCCCTTAGCTTTAAGGTGCAAGCCTAAACCATCTCGGTCACGCCATATACCGGT
>JALUXV010000375.1 GCA_027013165.1 Alteromonadaceae bacterium | reverse complement strand
TGGGGCGTACTTTACTCATCGAGAGAGACATCGAACTGGGATTTCTAAAGCCAGCAGGTCCTGCTAAGAATATGGGCGCAGCCTACTGGCTAGTTTGCTCACACAGCTTTGCCAACACTCAACGTTTTGAAAAACTCAAAAGCTGGTTAATAAACGCAATGAACTAGTCATTTACTATTTTCACCAGCTTAATTGGTTCAACATAACTCTGTTTAGCACCTGATTTATTGAGTCTATATTCGCTTACTAAGCTATCGTTTACCCTAACAATCAATAGACACCTCAACAATATCGCCATCAACACCAGCAGCTGGACGAGCGCAACAAAGAACAACTTCATTATCATGGTTAAAGTCGCACTGTGGCTGCTGGCTGTAGTTAATGTTTCCCGCGTTCTTCTTAACAACACAACTACCGCAAGATCCATTTCTACAACCAAAATCAGGAGTTAAGCCATGCTGTTCAGCAAACTCAAGTAAGGTTCCTTGATCAGGCGTCCATTGCTGTTCCACTTGCGACTTTTCGAATACGACTAAAGCTTGCTCTGCATCAACAGGTGCAGGTTTACTACCCTGCTCTACTTTTCGATTGATGGCCCCCGGTCCGAATGCTTCTGCAAAAATATTATTGTCACTAATACCAAGACCTAAACACATGTCATACATCGATTGCATATATGCTTCTGGACCACAAATGAACACTTGATAGTTATCAAGTCTTAAAGCCGTTCTGAGCGCCTCTGCATCAATACGGCCTTGAACTTGATAATCTCGCCCAGGTTGTGCGTTTTGCGGATCACTTAACGCCCAATAAACCTTCAGTAAGCCGTTTGAACGATTAGCTAATTGATTTAACTCGTCGTAAAACGCCCTATCCTGAGACGTTCGAGCCGAGCAGAATACATATAGCTCCCGTAAGTGCCTTGTGCGTGTTGCGTCCAAAATACAATGCCTAGCCATAGATAGAATGGGAGTAATACCTATGCCACCTGCCAATAGAATTGCTGGCCGTTCCTCGACGGGGTCGATAAAAAAATCACCTCTAGGTGCCTTACACTCAATAATGTCCCCTACTGCCAACTCATCGTGCATGTAATTTGAAAATACACCATTTGCTTCTCGTTTAATTGCGATACGGTAATGCTCATCATGAGGAGAGCATGCCAGTGTATAAGTGCGAATATGCGAATTACCGCTGATGTTGCCTTTTAAGGTTAGATATTGTCCGGCCTCAAATTTCGGCTTTACACCACTAACAGGGCTTAAGAAAAATGCTTTCACATCTCTGCTTTCTTGCTCAACTTTAACAACGCGGTACTCCAGCCAAGTATCCAAGTTTTGTTGAGAGCGTTTTTGCGCTTCAGCAGCTACCCAAGTACTCGTAATTTCAGTCGTCGGCGCAAAATTATCGAAATCAAAAACGAATGGCAAAACACCTTTCATTCGAACAAAACGCGTTACAGTAAACCGCCAGGCACGTTCAGCACCTTGAAAATGCTCAATATCTGACTCCTGCCAAAGGACCTTTGCATGCCCAGTTAACGACACTACATCACCGCGTTCAAAATCGATAAACAGAAGGCCCGCCGCAGAATTAAGCTGAAAATTCCCAAAAGTATTAAAATGATTATTCCCAAGGTAATCTGGAATTGTCAGCGTGCTATTGTCGTCCACACGAACAAAACCTGGCTTTCCCCCCCGGTGAGATACATCTGCACCAGACGCTTGTCCACCAACTGATTGACCGCTATGACTTGCAACAAAAAAAGTATCAGCTTGCTCAATGAGTGCAATTGTAGCTTCGTCAAAGGTGGTTAATGTTTCGATAGCGATTGGAGGCTGCTCCACCCTCGCTTTTATAGTTCTAGACTGGATATATTGTGGGCAATTGCCAAACGTTTGATTTATGGCTAATTCGAAGCCTTCTTTATTCGTTTTACTTACCGTTGCAGAAAACCTGTTTCGACGACGAGTTGGTAGTTCTATCCCCAAAAAACCCACTTGCAAACCACTGGCAAGCGATTCCCCCAAAGGGTCACCCGGTAATGGCCTTGTATTTATCTGAACGTGATATTCATCAGAGGTTGATAAAAATCCAGGCTCTCCACACAAAATAGAAGCCCAGACCTGCCCATTCGAATCAGAATGCCCTGCAAACAAGAAGGAAAGTTGGTGATAAAATTCTCTATGTTGCTGTGGAAAGTGATCGCGAATAACACGCTGACCGAAGGCTTCCATTCTATCCCGCACGCCAAGCTTCTCTTGAATATACTGTTCTCCTGCGTGAAACGGCGAATCTGAGGTATTAGTTTCCATTGTTTGTCTCCTCGCTAGCCAAGCACACTTCTACAACTTCGGGGGGTAAAAAATGCAATTCAAATCCACCAGTTACCCAAATGATGGACCAGCTTAGTTCAATGTAGTCAAACAGTTTACGCCACAGCATTGCACCCTTCCTCTGTTAGAAATTAATTCAGGTTTCGCGGTATTTAATAGTTTCTTACATCCATGATTACGTTTTTCATAACAAGGTAGACCGACTTGTCTACTTATTTTTTTCAATATAGACAAGTCGGTCTACTTATGTCAACATCAACCCATAAAAAAGGTGAAAAAATGACCGACAAAAGACAACATTTATTGGAAACCGCACTGCATCTTTTTTATAAAAACGGTGTGCAAGCGGTTGGAATTAATGAAATTATTAAAACATCAGGTGTTGCGAAAAAAACGCTCTACCACCATTTTTCAAGCAAAGATGAATTAGTGATCGCCGCACTAAATACCAGAGATCAAAGATTCTGTACCTGGTTTGAAAACCTATTAGTCGGAGCCAATAGCAACAAAGAATTAGTTGAGCGAATTTTTAGCGGACTTTCTCAATGGTTTAATAATGAAGTTAATTGCCTAGATACATTTAGGGGGTGTTTCTTCATTAATACTTCGGCGGAGTTTAGTGATGCTAATTGCCCCATAGCGATTCGTTGTAAAGAGCACAAGCAAAGGATTAAACAGATAATTTCAAAGTATTTAACTCAGCCCGACGACAACTTACTCGAATCGATCTGCACGCTAAAAGAGGGAGCAATAGTCTTAGCACACGTTTGCCAAGACAAACTAGCAGCGAAAAGAGCATGCCTGACGGCACAAAAACTTCTTAATACATAGGGATACAAATGAAAGTAAACCTTCCGAATAGTTGCGCAAATTTATTGATGATCATAGCAATATCTAGCTTGCTATGTGCATGTATAACTATGCCTGGCTACCGTCAGGTAATTAATGAAGACAACTTCAATTTGTTGATCATTGCTCCGAATGAGCAAACCAAACAAGAAATACAATTTGATACAATGCAATCAGAGTTAGTTCACCTACCGATGAACTCATCGATAAACTTTGCTTCAACGGACGAACATGGCGAACATGAACTCCTGATTAAAAACGTATCGGGTGAAATTATTTACGAATATCGTATCAATGGGCATAAAGCTACATTCGATACGAAAGCAAGAAGCTGGTTTACCGAGCATATCCCCCAAATTATAAAAAAGTCAGGCCTAGAAACGCATCTTTAATTCGCACAATGTCTTACCACGCCATTAAAACAGAGCATAAATTACCGAGACAACAATTGAGGTAGCAAACACCAATCGAATGACTTTTGCTTGCACTGGGTTAGCAAAAATAGAGCGCAATAAACTGCCACACATTAGCCAAAGTACATCAACGATCAACCCAATCATAAAGCAGGTAAAACCTGTAACTAAGTAGCTCACATAGGTATCGGCAAAAGGTAGCAGAAACTGGGTGAAAATCGCAAAGAAGGCGGCATACACTTTAGGGTTCAACAGATTAAGAATAAATCCATCGCTAAAACTGGGGGCATTCTTCCCACCTTCGTTAGCCAAACCGGATGCGGTGCCAATTTTATAAGCAACGTAGAGCATATATCCGAAGCCGGCAAATTGAAAAACCGTGCGCAAAGATGGGAACTGAGAAAACAAGGTAACAAGCCCAACTGACGCGCCCAGAATGGCAAAGCAAAGGCCGAGCAATATTCCAAATAGAAATGGCAAACCTTTTTGTGTGCCAAAAGTCGCCCCCGTTGCTGCTAACGCTATAGGTGCAGGTCCTGGAGAGGCTAGCAGTAGTGTAGTTGCTGTAATTAGTGTGATAAATGATTCAACCAAAAATCAAACTCCTAGTGCAATAAAAAGTGTTGATACCGTTTCACCATAGTGAATTGAATAAGCATTCTGATAGCGAACATTTGTATAAAACACTTCAGAAAATCAGTGTCCAAGGCTATAGAACTATGAATTGCCCTTTTCCAAGTGCTTGGCCCAAGACTCTGACCACCCATTTAGCGAGACCAACGCAGGCTCCATCGCATAACCCAGCGGAGTCAATTGCCAATGACCTTGCTCATTGGTTTCAACAATACGTACAAGTTTTAGTTCGCTTAATCGTGTTGATAACGTATCTGGGGACATTTTTTCGCAACGATTCTGCAATTCACGAAACCCAAGTGCACCGTCACGCAGTTCCCAAATAATTCTCAGTATCCAGCGGCGGCTAAGGAGATGTAACGCTGCAATAATTGGGCGACCAGACGCAGAGCCTTTCATAGGCTCACCTGGCAATGGAATTTTGGTCATAGCGAATTACCAAATATTAATGAACACATTTGAGATACGAATATCGTAGCACCAAGAATGCGTAACTTCAATACGATTTTCGTAGCAGAGTAAACACATTCATATTAGTGAAGAAAATTAGCGCAGTGGCGTTGAGAGGCCTAAAAGTGACGATATTGTGTTGGAGACCTTTTAGTTACAAACTTTAACTATAGGGGTGATGTTTAAAATAATTGACTAGATGATCAATGATGGTTCGTATCCGAGAAGTCAGATGCCTATTCGGGGGATAAATGGCATTAAGCGCAAAATCATCTTTTTGCAGGTCTTCGAAAAGCACGGTAACGTCCCCTCGCTCAATATGATCTTTCACCAAATAAACAGGTACTCTGCCAATACCAACACCACTTAGTACCATATTGACAATCGCTTCAGGTGAATTGGATCTAAACGAGCCTTTAATTGGCACAGCAAACATGGTTCTTCCCTGTTTAAACTTCCAATGCATTGGGTCAACAGACGAACTAAAAATAAGACAATCATGCGTAGAAAGCGCATCGGGATGCTTGGGTACTCCCATACGTTTAAGGTATTCAGGAGAAGAAAATACAACAACACTCATATCTAGCAACTTTCTGGCGATCAAGCTTGAGTCCTCGAGTTCGCCGAAACGAATTGCTAAATCGAAGCCGTCCTCAACAATTGACACTCGCTGATCAGACAGCTGCAAATCAATGGACACTCGCGGATTATTTTTTTTGAATAAATCCAAAGCCTTAACAAGTTCATTACTACCAAAGGACGTTGGCGCAGCAATTCGAATTGGGCCAGCCAACTCGGACTGTTTAGTTTGAATAACCCCCTCTAACTCACTGTATTGATCGAGAATGCCAATACAACGGTCAAAGTAAACGCGACCTAAGTCTGTCATCGTAACACTTCTAGTGGTGCGGTTGAGCAGTTGTGCCCCTAACTTAGACTCTAACTGTGCTACATATTTACTAGCTAACTTAGTGCTGATTCCAAGCATTTTAGCGCCTTTAGTAAAAGACTTTTGCTTAGCAACAGCAACAAAGGTTTCCATTCCGGTCAACCTATCCATAAAGAACCCCTTATGAACGAAATGTTCATAGTTATTCTACTCAAATCCACATTATCATTGATAGATAGTTAACCTAATCTATAGCTAGATTTTTTTACAACTCGATTGTGACTAAAGAGCAGACAAAGCAAAGACAAATAAAATGAATAATATTCAAAGACAGCAATATTTTGAAAGGCTTCAATTAACTACAGTAAACACTGACTATACAGGACTCAAAATACTGCAACAGCAGCATATGAAACATATTCCTTTTGAAAACCTAGACGTAGTTGTGGGTAGAGATATTATTTTGTCCCAAGATCATCTATTCAACAAAATTATCGTAGGGAGAAGAGGTGGATATTGTTTTGAATTGAATTTGCTTTATGCGTCATTGCTCAACTCGCTTGGCTTCGAGCCAAAGCCTGTGATGGGAAGAGTCTGGTTACGCAACCCAGAGCAAATGCCTCCTCGAAATCACCTTGCTCACCTACTAAAACTAGACGGAACTACCTATCTCACCGATGTTGGTTTCGGAGCATTTGCACCTAGAGTGCCACTGGATATAAATTCCGACCAAGAGACAGCGGATGGTGATGGAGTGGTTAGAGTTATCAATACTGGGCCTAACGAATACATGGTACAACGAAAAGTAGCCAGTAAATGGGAAAACCAATACAGTTTTGAAGATATAGAAATTAGCCAAGATGACATCCAAATTGCCAACTTTTATATGTCGAAGAATGCGTCTTCCCACTTTTACCACCACAGATTTACTAGTGTATTCACCGAAGATGGGCGGGTAGGATTATTTGACAACAAGTTGACTCGGCGCGTTGGTATTAATACGGTAGAAAACTCAGAAGTGACAACACCTACGAAATGGCTTTCAACCCTAAAAAACACATTTAACATAGAATTAGATTTTTCGGATGTCGAGCTATCTAAATTACTCTCAGAAATTTAGCATTCCAACGAAAGTAAAGGACTACAAATGAAATATTGGATTAACTAGTGTTCAACACTCCATGATTTATCACTCCCGAATCACCTATGCTTTGTTAGCACTTGGCACTGTGTTGCTTGGCCTTTTTTCTCGTTCAAGCCTACTTGAGCATTATCACTTCATTGTGATGTACGTGGGCGACTCACTGTGGGCATTACTTGTGTATTGGTTGATGCGATTTTTACTGCCCCAAGAAAGCTACTGGCTTTGTATAATCAGTGCCTTACTGTTTGCGTTTTCAATTGAACTTTCTCAGCTCTATCAGGCGGATTGGATTAATGCTATTCGTCATACTAGGTTTGGCGGTTTAGTACTTGGGTTTGGTTTTCAATGGACGGATTTAGTGGCATATTCGGTGGGTATAGCGTTTGGTGCGACACTGGATTATCTAACAAGAAAAAGGAATAAACTTTAAATGGAAGAAGTTGTAGAAGGCATTGGGCGTCTAATTTTAAGAATCATCAAGTGGCTCATCATCGATGCACTTGTGGAGTTTGTTATTCAGGGTATTGGTCACGTAACCTTAAAAATAATTACTTTAGGAAAATACCCTAGACCCAATCGAGACGAAGGCCGTACTGTTGTCACTGGCTTTGTAACCATTGTGTTGATAGTGTTCGTTGTTGTCATGAGTACTCATTAGGGTGCTCAAGACATGATGGAGCCAGTGGCAAGAATTAAAGTTGATTCTCCTATCCCTTTGGATGGCAGCATTCGTTTTGATGTGACTAAGATGCTATGGAATCTAGGCATTATTTTGACTGCAATTATATTAGGGCCTCTAACGTTTAATCTAAGTTCCTTCGTTGTATTTGTGGTTATGACCTACTTATTTTTGATGATAGGTCATAGCGTGGGCATGCATCGAATGATGATCCATAGAACGTTTAGTGCCAATAGGTTTGTTAGGTGCACGCTAATATATGTAGGGGTTCTCGTGGGAATGTCGGGACCTTACGGAATAATTAGGATCCATGACATTAGAGATTGGGCGCAGAGAAAAACTACATGCCACGACTTTTTCTCACACAAACGGAGCTTTACACAAGACTTGTGGTGGCAGCTAACGTCAAAATTTGAATTTACACATCCACCTGAATTGGCCATAGAGGGCCTCTACCGAGACGATAAGTTTTTGGCTTTCTGCGATAAGACATGGATGCTCCACCAACTACCCATCGCCATTATCCTTTATTATTTCGGTGGCTGGTCATATGTGGTGTGGGGAGTGTTTGTACGTATTTCAGTGAGTATTCTTGGTCATTGGACGATAACCTATTTCTGTCATAACCCCGGTAAACAAAGGTGGCTGGTAAAAGGAGCCGCTGTTCAAGCGTCTAACATTCGTGGATTGGGCCTTCTGACTTACGGAGAATGCTGGCACAACAATCATCATGCATTTCCTGAGTCTGCGAAGATAGGATTAGACAAAGGCCAATGGGATCCATCTTGGTGGTTTATTCTACTCCTGAGAAAGTTTAATTTGATTTACGATGTAAAGTTACCGCGAAATAAAATGCTTAGGGATGATTTGATAGAGTGCAAGTAACACAAGTCTTGTTCCATATGAAAAAGAGTATATATCAATGGGTACTATTGCGATTATAGGTGGAGGGATTGGTGGGTTAGCCAGCGCTATTCTTCTCGCGAGAAAAGGCTTCCATGTTTCAGTGTTCGACAAAGCGGCCACTCCACAACCCGTGGGTGCAGGATTTCTACTTCAACCGCCCGGACAAGCTGTATTGCAAAAATTAGGGGTACTCGACAGTATTTTAAAATATGCGGTACCTATTAGCGGCTTACAATCAAAAACAGTATCTGGGCGTACTGTCCTAGATCTGGATTATTCAGCACTGAAGTACCCTTCTTACACAGGATTAGGGGTTCAAAGAAATGATATATACCAAGCCTTGCTATTGGAAGTATTCAGCACGGATAGAATCAAGTTTCACTGGGGCAGTGAAGTCACCCAATGCACACCAGAGGCAAGTAAAGTAACAATTGTTTCTAACAACGAAAAACACGACTTCGATCTATGTATATTATCTTCGGGAGCCAATAGTGTTCTTGCAGAAGAGCACTTTAGCAACAGGATCCACCGTCCATATGGTTGGGGCTGTTTATGGACAACCATAGATTTACCTCAGAGCCTTGCACCGAATATCCTTCATCAAAGATGTAAAGGTTCAAGTAAGATGATGGGGATCCTTCCGGTGCAAAATATAAACGGAAGCTACCAAGCCGCTTTGTACTGGAGTATGAAATCTTCTGATATCGACGGCTTAAACGGTAATAATTTTAACGCTGTAAAGAACGAGATTGAACAGTTCTGGCCCGATGCTCAACAATCCATCGCACCTCTACAATTTCACGACTTTATTTCAGCAAAATACAACGACATTTGGACACCAAAACCCTACAAAATTCGTCTAGTAGCACTGGGGGATATTTGTCACGCCACTAGCCCACAATTGGGTCAGGGTTGCACTATGGCCTTGCTGGACGCCTGGGTATTATCAATGCAGCTCAATCAAAATGATGACCTACTTTTGAAGTCACTCGATAACTGGTGGGCAATTAGACGAAATCAATTGGCTTATGTTCGCCACCTAAGCAAAATGTTAACGCCATTGTTTCAATCAGAAAGTAAAACATTATCACTATTTCGCGACTGGTTAATGGCACCCATTGGACGCCTACCCGTATTTAATAACCTACAGCTCAGAACGTTAGCTTCAAACGTATTGGCGAACAAAGAAAAACTAAATCTTTGACCCTAAAATAAATTAAAAATATTTCCCCATGGTTTAAACCTTCCCGCATCTAACTGCTACTAACCTAGTAATTGAACGCGCACAGAATGGAAAACACCATGAAATCAACACTATTAAAATCTGCTCTACCTTTTGCCGTTATCGCTTTAGCTTCCTCTTATTCTGTAACCGCTGAAAACATTGAACAACAAATGGATGTTCCAATGGGCGGTACATTAGATTTGCGCACCGATGCGGGTTCCGTAGAAATTCGCACCCATAATCAACCCTATGCCATTATCGAAGTAGATGTACGTGGCCATGACCAAGAAGACTTTGAGGTAGTTACCCAAATGCGTGGTGATACGCTAGAGGTTATTGGCGAAGTCGAATCTAACAACTGGAACAGAAGCCTACAGGTAAAGTTTGAGATAACGGTGCCTGAAGATTTCAATATTGAAATAGACACCGCAGGAGGCTCAATAAGCATCGATGATTTAGAGGGCAACATTGACGCTCGTACCTCTGGTGGCTCAATTCAAGTAGGTGAGGTACATGGTGAAGTTGAGCTGCATACTTCAGGCGGCTCGATAAAGACCGAAGCTATATACGGCCCGCTTAATGCGCACACTTCTGGTGGTAGTATTCGCGCCACATTTGCAGAACAACTCACAGAAGACGCCTCGTTGGAAACATCCGGTGGCTCAATCACAGCATACTTAATTAAAGACATTCAGGTAGACATTAACGCATCTACCGGTGGAGGCTCAGTACGCACAGACTTTGAGATTGATGGCCGAGTTAAAAAGCAGTCTATCAAAGGTGAAATTAACGGCGGTGGCCCAGAACTGGACTTACATACAAGCGGCGGAAGCGTAAACATTCGCTCACTGTAAAAGCCAGAGTGTACGCGAAATACGAGTCAGCTAAGTGCAATAGGTGATATGAGCTCCGGCGAGAGGGAACGATGGACTTTTATTGCA
>JALUXV010000374.1 GCA_027013165.1 Alteromonadaceae bacterium | reverse complement strand
CTTTTCTGCTTTATCTCCTAAAGTTATTTCGGCTGAGTAAAAATCTAATATGCCCGGCACGCCTAAATTTGATACGAAAAACAGATCGAAAAGGCTCTTCTTAATAGCATTAATTTGAGAATGTATATTTGCCTCACCTGAAAACCTTAGCGAAATAGGCAATTTAATTGGGGCGAATATCCCGTCGTCATTAAATCCAGCTATTGCCTTATATATTTCCCCATCAATTTCTTTATAAAATGGGCCGCTTGTATCGTAACTTGAAATTACTGCCTGAGTTAAACCACCCCAATTAATAACCAACTGAAACTTTATGTTGTCCCAATAGAAAGAATAGTTCGAGTAGAGTTTTTCTAATTCAGAGAAAGCCTTTATATCTACAATAGACATAAGCGATTCATCCATTTCATTAGAACGGCATACAAACTTCAGCTTCAAAAATCCTTCTATTTGCACGGTATCCCCTAATTCCTAACTTTAAGCTAAGGGGCGCTGATACGTGGGGCATAATGGCGAAGCCGCCCCGCGTATAGGCGTCCCAGCGACCGAAGGGAGTGGCTTAAGCGTTTTGTATGGATAATTATTCCCTAAATTCACCACATTTCCTTTTCAAAGATGGGTAAAGTGAGGCCCAGACTTTGGCTGCAACCAAAGTTGGCTGCGTGGTAGTTCGATTAAGCGAAGGCTCCTCAATTGAGAGACCGATAACAAACATGAACGCCACACAGTGCTCCAAGCAACATACTCGAATAGTCGACTGGGCCTCGAGCTCGCATTTAGCAAACCAGAGTTAGCTTATTATGAATAAATTAGTAGTGCAAAACTTAAACGTGGGTGTAGATGTAGGTAAAGATTTTCTCGATATACACATTCGGCCTTTGGGCGAATACCTCAAAGTGAGTAACGATAAGAAAGGCATAGGGGAGGCGATAAAGAGGCTAAGGAAATTGACGGTTGAGCGTATAGTCATTGAGGCAACAGGGCGCTATGAAATTGCCTTTGTGAGTGCTTGTGCGAAAGCAGCATTACCTTTTAGTGTCGTAAATCCTATTCATGTTAAACGCTTTGCTGGCGCCATTGGCCGTAAAGCTAAAACGGATAAACTTGATGCGGCGTTGATAGCGCATTTTAGTGAGGTAATTCAACCTGCCTTGTCGACACTAAAGCCCGAGAACATTCAGAAGATGGCTGACACTGTAGCCCGCAGAAATCAGCTATTAGAGATGCAGACCCGTGAGAAAAACCGCCTTCAAATCATGCCGAAAACTGTTCAATCAAGCATAAAGGCAATATTAACAGTTTTGAAAAAGCAAATTCAAAAGATGGACGACGAATTAGCTGATTTAATTGAAAGCTGTCCAGAATACCAAGCAAAAAGTGAACTGGTTCAAAGTATGCCAGGGATCGGAAAGGTGTCAGCTGCGGCTCTCATCAGTTATTTACCAGAGCTTGGTATGATGAATAGTAAACAAGTGGCCGCCCTTGTTGGCGTCGCACCAATGAACAAGGAAAGCGGTCGCTACAAAGGTAAGCAAGTTACTCAAGGTGGCCGACACCAAGTTAGAACCGTTTTGTTTATGGCAATGATGTCAGCGATGCAATGCAACGCTAAATTTAAAGCCACTTATGAGAGGCTGGTAGCCGCAGGTAAGCCGAAAAAAGTCGCCATCATTGCCTGTGTTAGGAAGATGGTTGTCATATTAAACTCAATGGTTAGAGATGGTGTAATGTGGGAAGAAAAAGCGGCTTAATGTTTGAGTTGACACCATAGTCGTTTGTTAGCTTCCTTGTTATTCGAA
>JALUXV010000373.1 GCA_027013165.1 Alteromonadaceae bacterium | reverse complement strand
TTCTATTTGTTTGGCGACTTTAGAATACCACCAATAGGCAGTTGATCGTCTTGTCACCGTTTAACCATGAGTGGTGCACTTATTATCTGAATTCGGGGCTTTATCAATTTGTGAGCATTACCACGGCTGTCTTCTTTAACAAATGGTTCGCCTACAGAGCGCCATTGTATTTGACGCAGCTCACCAAAACGCATCATTGTCTCAGCGCTTACCAAGATATAATGTCTCACCATCTGGCGTAGTAGACGTACTTCATGAGAAATGTTCTGTTCCAGAACATATCGCTGCATGACATCTTTCAGTTTTGCAAATTGCTCAGGCGTAAATGTGGCTCGTTGCCTACGGTCTAGCTGATCTTCAACTGGTAAAACATCAAACTTCAATTGTTGAATGTTGGTTAAACCCTCGTCATAGCTGTACCTTAAGCAAGCGTTTATTGTCGCCTGCTCGTTGTTGATTGTAGCATTTTTAATGCCAGTCTTTTCACTACACCTAGCAAAAGCATAGTCCTGCAAACTACGGCGATCTAGGTTGGTTACACGGGTAGATGCGCCTAACATTCTGGTTAAATGCTATAAGTGGCAACTGATAATGTAATGTCTGCCTGAACTTAACTTAACAGCCCAAGTTCAACATGCCGTTGCCTATGCTCTAGGTATAGCTTAACCATGTCGGCAACGGTAATAGAGAACACTTTTTTACCAGCAATAACCATTGACGTAATGTCAGCCCATTTGTTCTTTGCACGAGCAATAGCAGTTTGTAGATGCTTAGTGCGCAAGCTTTCACGATAGTAAGCACCTTCGCCACGGATACGCATACGAAACTGCCACACGTCTTTGCTTTGCTTGGTTCTGAGTACTATTGCTTCGCCATCAAGGATGTCGTGGCGTTCGGTTTTATAGGTAGGATTGGATTTGCGAGATTTAGCCATGTACTGCCTTTGGTTGCTTATGATGTGCAATAGCCACCATAATTTGTAAATTTGCAGTACAGTAAAAAGCCGAAAGCCTTGCATCGCAAAGCTTTAAAGGTTTGATAGCTATGATTTAGAAAATAAAAAAATACTTATAAATCAGTTGCTTGAATTCTAGCGGGTTATTCCTACTCAATAATAACGTTCGACTTTATCGAATTGTTGTAAACTACATCTTAGCCACGAAATACATTCTAAGAATCCGTTTATTTTTAATTTCCCGAGAGTCCGAAGTACGTACTTTTAAGCCATAAATTGCATAGACAAATGAATTGAACTGTATTGTAAGTAACTTACTTGCGAGGCTAAAACAATGGCTCGAACAATCACATTCCAACCGAGTAGAAATATGAGTGATTTTATCGAGGACATGGTAAATTCAGGCGACTACAACAACCAGAGTGAAGTCATTCGTGCTGCTCTGAGATTACTTCAAGAACAAAATGCCTCTTCAAAACTAAATCAACTAAGACTTTTAATTGATGAAGGTGACGAAAGTGAGGATGATATTAATTTTTCTATGTCCTCTCTTAAACAGCGGCTAAACGGTAGATAATGTCTGAATTCAGAGTTTCAAAGGCAGCCGCAAAAGACTTGTTTAAAATTGGTTTGCACACTGAATTGTATTACCTCGTCGATATATGCTCAGGATCACTTGGGAAATAAAATAGGTCGAGTACGTAGGTTCAAGTCAGTACTAATGTAACCGTTCACCAGGGCCCTATTGACAGGCAGCTTTGAAGTCGTTGAGTAGTGGATAGCTAGTTTTGTTCAGCGTTGCAGCCAGGATTGCCCGAATCCAATTCAGAGGATTCAGCTTTTGCTTC
>JALUXV010000372.1 GCA_027013165.1 Alteromonadaceae bacterium | reverse complement strand
GTCATTCATCACATAGCCGTTCTCATTGACTAAGCCATCTTGTCCATGAGAGGTAAAGGGGTCGAGGGCGACATCCGACATTAATAAAACATCAGGGAATGCAGATTTCAGTGCGCGTAGCGCCTGTTGTGCTAATCCGTCAGGATTAAAGGCTTCTTTCGCACACTCGCTTTTTTGTGACATGGGCGTTACAGGAAATAAGGCCAATGCTTTAATGCCAAGGTCGTACCACGTCTTCATCTCTTCAAGTAGCAAGTCGATTGACAAACGCTCTACACCTGGCATGGAAGGCACAGCCTCACGCTGCTGGCTGCCAGGTAAAACGAACACGGGGTAAATAAGGTCATCTGTGGTTAAGGCATGTTCAGCCACTAAACTTCTTAGTGCGCCTTGCGCTCGTAAACGGCGTAGCCTGCGAGCAGGAAATGAAGAGGAGTTCATAAGAGGATCCTAACTGTTATTAATGAGAAACGCGATTTCGGCCTGCGTCTTTTGCCGCATAGAGTTTTTCGTCGGCATCACGGAATAACGCAAGAGCATGCTCTTCACTTTCAATGACCGCAGTTGCCACGCCGGCGCTTATAGTAAGTGCAATCTGTTGCCCTTCAAAGTCTACTGGCTTCTGCTCCGTGCTTTGCCTAAGTAACTCAGCCACGTGGCATGCTCCTTCACTGTTGGTGTTCGGTAAAATGATAGCGAACTCTTCTCCACCTATACGACAAAGATCATCTGTTGGCCGGTGTAATAATTGTTTAAATAGGGACGAAACATGCATAAGGCAAGCGTCACCTCCTGCATGACCGAATTTATCGTTAACGGTTTTAAAGTGGTCGACATCGATAATGATGAGTGACAAGGGGGTTTGTTCTCGACGGCTACGGCGCCCTTCCGATTTAAGCCGCTTATCGAAATGCCGGCGATTATTAATCCCTGTTAAAGGGTCTACCCCGGTAAGCCTTTCTAGCTCTTCATTCACCTCTGAAAGCTCGCGCAACGTAATTTCTAGTTCTAGGGTACGCTCTTGTACTTTATATTCTAAATCATCTTGATAGCGTTGCTGAACAGCCAGCAAATCTTCCTTGGCATTATTTGCCTGTATTTCTTTGTCCAATGCAAACTGCTGCGCTTCAACAAGGTCATCTCTGCTATGGCTATAACTGATTGCCAAAATAAAGGCTAGCATTAGGGTTTCAACGGCACCGCCAATAATCAGTAAATTGTTCGATGAAAGCGGAATATCAATAAGGTTAACGTTGTCTAAGCTGGCTGCCAGGCCGCTGACTAATAAAGATGCCCATGCAATGGTGAAATAACGGGCAATGATTACCCCCTTCACCGACATCCACACCCCTAAACTAATCGTAAAGAGCACGGTTAGACACAAGGCCACAAGGTACACTTTAATCACCAAGCTATAGGGCACTAAAAAGCTGGCAAGGGCACTGAGTCCAAAAAATAAAGCCAGTGCTTTAATGGCGTTATCTAGCCAAACACTGTGCTCTTTTACTTGCAATATTGTGCGCGTAAATATGGCCGCAAAGAAAATAGTAGCGTTGGCAAATACCACCACAGCTACGCCTTGGAACCAAATGAAATCGTGCCACAAATAGGCATAGCCTATTCCTTGAAGCGACGCCAACGTTAGCCCCAAACTGAAGACGTAACCAGAGTAAAAAAGAAACGCAGGGCGTTTAGTGGTTAAAAAGAGAAATACATTACTTAACCCCATGGCGCAAAGAAACCCGAAAAATAAGCCTAAGGCAAGATTTCGAGACGATGAATATTCTACAAATTCCCGCTCTTCCCACACT
>JALUXV010000371.1 GCA_027013165.1 Alteromonadaceae bacterium | reverse complement strand
TGCTGCGGGAGATCCCAGTGATAAAGGGTAACAAATGGCTTAATGCCTTTTTCATTTAACGCATCAACTAGCGTTTTATAAAAGGCAACGCCTTTTGGGTTTAGCTCACCTTCTTGAGTGATAACGCGCGGCCAAGAAATAGAGAAACGGTAAGCATCTACATTTAAGTCTAACAAAATGTTGAAATCTTCTCTCCAGCGAGCAATATGATCACAGGCGACATCGCCATTGGAGTGATCAGCGATGGCTGAAGGCCGTTCACAAAATCTATCCCAAATACACTCGAGACGGTTATCGACATCCCCTTCTATCTGAAAACTTGACGTGGCAGTTCCATAAAGAAACGAATTTTTGAGTAAGGGACTGCCTGCGGGAAGCGAAATGCTGTTCATATGTCGATAACCTTTTTCTTACTGCGCAAATTCTAAGAGGATGCTGGCAGTACAATTAATCTAAAATAGTGAATCGGTTTATAGCACAAATAAAAATCAATTAGAAAGCGCTTTCTTATTTTTGTTTCATTTTTACGTTAATAAAACTGAAATTTTGATAGTCTGTTTGGGATTTTTATCGCCATTTCATAGAGTTTTTATTTTTTTTGTAAAGTGTTGATATTTATTTGTTTAAATTATTTTTAAAGAGGCTTGCAATATCTCGGGCTAGATACTCCCTGTGAATTAATTGTAAAAAATGTGTTGATCTTAAACTTCTGTTGAATTAATGTTCGGAAAGCGCTTTCTTGTGCATGGGTGTTATCGTTTCTCTTCGAGAAAGCCCTTTCTGGTAGCGCGTAAGGTTCACAACACATATAAAAGCCACTATTAAAGAGAGAAAGACCGTGACACAAACAACACCAATTAAAAGCAAGATCGCAGCAAGTTTGTCATTGATATTCGGCACCGCTTTGAGTAGCGGCGTGATGTCACCTGCGACGGCGCAAGAAACAGAAAAAAACATAGAAGTTATTCAGGTATCAGGCATACGAAGTAGTGTTCAGAAGTCGATGGGAATAAAACGCGACTCCGCCGGTGTTGTCGATGCTATTTCGGCGGAAGATATTGGTAAATTCCCAGATACTAACTTAGCGGAATCGCTCCAGCGTATAACGGGTATTTCTATTAACCGAAACAATGGTGAAGGTAATCAGGTAACCGCTCGCGGTTTCGGTCCAGACTACAATATGGTTACCCTAAATGGGCGTACTATGCCGGGTTCCGCATTACCTGGTGGTGGCGGTGTCGCGAACTCTAGAGCTTATGACTTTTCTGACTTAGCTTCTGAAAGTGTAAGAACTGTAGAAGTCTACAAGACGGGCAGAGCAAGTATCGCAACAGGCGGGATTGGTGCTTCAATTAATATCAAAACAGCTAGACCCTTCGATTCAGCAGACAACGGTTTTACTGCAAGCGTAGGTGCTAAGGCACTGCATGATACGACTAACCGCGTTGGTGATGACGTCACGCCAGAAGTCTCGGGCTTTATCAATTACCTCAATGACGACAATACTTTTGGTGTGACGTTTACCGGCTCATTCCAACAGCGTGACAGTGCTGCGCAAGGGGCATTTGTAAATCAGTGGAGAGTCAACTCATTTGACGGCACGGTACCGCAATCTCCTGATCCTGCCAATTCAAACAGTGGCGAGCCTGTAGTTTTGAACAACGCCCCTGCTATTGGGCAGCTTTTCGGCATTCCATCTGATTTACGTTACTACATGGCAGACCGCGAGCGTGATAGAACCAATGCACAGCTAACATTCCAGTTTGCCCCGTCGGAAAAGATGACGGCCACGCTAGATTACACGTATTCAAG
>JALUXV010000370.1 GCA_027013165.1 Alteromonadaceae bacterium | reverse complement strand
TTTTTACATTCGCGACTTGGGTGATTGCGGAATTATTGTGCAATGTAATGCTGTAGCCCCTTGAAAGTGTCGAAAGAGGGCTAACCGAGTGAAGTAGGCCGGCCTTGGCACCTAGCAACTGCTGTTTGTCTTTTAACTGGTTTCGTATGGCGCTGGTCAGGGCTTTGTCTAACTGGTTTAACTTGTTCTGCCCTCGCTCTATTCGTAGCAGCGGCGACTGCTTAGCTAGCTTCTGCGTTTTGTCATCCAATGTCTTGGCTACATGAGACAACGTGTTGGCCATAGCATGCTTTAACCTCAGTTGCAGTCTATCTAAAGATTGCCATTGATGTTGAATACGGCGTTGTGGATGCACGGAAAGCAATTTTTGCTGGCGTAATGTTAATCCTTGTTGTGCACGCTGAATCTGTGTTTGCATGGCACGAACAAGACGCTGCCTATTTTGCGTGACTGCATGATATAGCGCTCGCGTATCCTGACTTAGTATTTCAGCGGCTGCAGAAGGGGTGGGAGCCCTAACATCGGCAACAAAATCAGCGATAGTAAAGTCGATTTCGTGCCCCACCGCACTGACTACGGGCAAGGTTGATTGGGCAATGTGACGGGCCAAGGTTTCATCATTGAAACACCATAAGTCTTCTAAAGCGCCGCCTCCCCGAGATAGTAATATCACGTCCACTTCATTGCGCTGATTAGCCACGGTTAACGCGTTAATGAGTTGGCTAGGTGCGCTTTCACCTTGCACCATAGAGGGGTAAATAATAACCTCTGTCTGGGGGCTTCGGCGTTTCAATACACTTAATATATCGTGCAAGGCAGCCCCACTGGCGGAGGTGATCACACCAATACGATTGATAGCCTCAGGCAAAGGCTGTTTGCGGTGCGTGGCAAACAAGCCTTCTGTATTAAGGCGCGCTTTAAGTGCTTCAAAGGCTTGTTTTAACGCGCCTTCACCATCACTTTCCATGTGTTCTACCACTAATTGGTAGTCGCCTCGTGCTTCATAAAGCCCAACCGAGGCGCGCACCAGAATTTTATCCCCTTCTTTGGGGCGCATGCGTACATTGCGATTAGCACCTTTAAACATCGCAGCCTTCACCTGCGCTTTATTGTCTTTCAGAGTAAAGTACCAATGGCCTGACGCGGCACAAACAAAATTAGAAATTTCAGCAGATAGCCAAATAAGGCCAATTTCGCCTTCTAGCACGGTTCGGGCTAAGCGATTTAGCTTGGTGACTGTTAAAATTTGTCGAGAGGTAGATGGCGAATTTGTAAACATAAAAAAAATCACAGGGTTTAATACAAATAGAGTTTACCTGAAAACTAAAAAACACTACAATTGCGCCGCAATTAACCCTCAACTGAATAGGTGTTGTTGCATGCTACGTATCATCCAAGAAGCCCTGACCTTTGACGACGTGTTGCTCGTTCCTGGCCACTCGACCGTCCTTCCACATACAGCTAACTTACAAACCCGACTTACCCGTGGTGTAACGTTAAATATTCCAATGGTGTCTGCTGCCATGGACACGGTTTCTGAAGCCCGCTTAGCGATTGCACTTGCCCAAGAGGGTGGTATAGGTTTCATTCACAAAAATATGAAGCCAGAAGAACAAGCCAAACACGTTCATGAAGTTAAAAAGTACGAAAGTGGTGTGGTTTCAGACCCCGTTACCGTTACTAAAGATGCGACGATTGGTGAGGTTCTCGCCCTTTCAAAGCAAAAAGGTTATTCAGGTTTCCCGGTAACCGATGAGGATAATAATCTCATTGGTATCGTCACCGGTCGAGATTTACGTTTCGAAAAGCGTTTA
>JALUXV010000369.1 GCA_027013165.1 Alteromonadaceae bacterium | reverse complement strand
CCGTAGACAAACTATGTTTGTAACTGCCCGATGTTTCTTTAGTGCTGTACGACAAGTAAATCAGCGTTTTTGATTCAGCATCATAAATTCGTCGAAGCTTCATGTTCTTAAAAAACACGCTCTTTGATTTTTTAAAAATCACTTCACCAGAATCTGACTTATCGATAGCGTCGAGCATCTCGGCAGTGATGGGGCCGGTTTGTCTGCACGCGATTGAGCTGTCTGACGGGTCCGACAAATCTAAGTTCGCTTCAATACTTGAAATATGACAGGTGACGCCAGTGACAACAGGGTCTTGAAGCGCATCAATTTTGATATCTTTTGTGGTAAAAAGCCCAAGCGACACATCGCCCACTTCGCTGTCGCTACAGCCTGCCAACGTGAGAACCGACGCGGTAAGTAAACCCAACACAGAGCTTTTTACAAAAGAGCCGCTCTTAAATCTGCCTTTCATAGGAGTACGATTCATAGAAGTACGAGCCTCATTTGAACTTAACCAACGTCCATTTGTTTTCATATCATTCCCACCTCTACTCTATTTATGATCTGTAATTGTTTACTCGAAATACCGAGCCAGTGATCATTTTAGCCTAACAGGTTTAACTGTGTCTTATCCATAAGGTCGTGCTGCTTAATAAGTTGCTTTGCCTTTTCAATATCTGGCGCAAAATAGCGGTCTTTATCGTAAAACGGCACTTGCTCTCTTAATAGCTGCATCAGTACCTGCAGCTTTTTGCTTGTTGCAAGCGGCTTTCTAAAATCTAAACCTTGGCAGGCCGCTAACCACTCAATGGCCAATATACTTGCCACGTTATCGAAAATATCTCTTAAGCGCCTGGCAGCGAAGGTAGCCATGGAAACATGGTCTTCTTGGTTTGCAGACGTTGGCAAAGAGTCAATAGAAGCAGGGTGCGCAAGGGTTTTATTTTCACTAGCAAGCGCCGCACAAGTAACCTGTGCGATCATAAACCCTGAGTTTACCCCACCGTTTTCAACTAGAAATGGCGGTAAACCGCTTAAGTGAGTATCAATCATTAGCGACATTCTGCGCTCTGACAGTGCGCCAATTTCAGATAGTGCAATAGCCAACATGTCTGAGGCCATCGCGACCGTTTCGGCATGGAAATTTCCGCCAGATAAAATATCACCAGTTGGCGTATCAGCGTCATCATTATTTTCAACAAAAACCAACGGGTTGTCGCTGACTCCGTTAGCTTCAACCACCAAAATCTCTTGGGCGTAGCGCATTTGCTGTAAACACGCTCCCATCACCTGTGGCTGACAACGCAGAGAGTACGGGTCTTGTACTTTTTCACACCGTTGGTGTGAATGACCAATCTCTGAGGTGTCTAGCAATGTTCTAAACGCAGCCGCCACATCGCTCTGGCTTTTGTGGCCGCGCACCTCATGAATGCGCGCGTCGAAGGGCACGCGAGAACCTAACGCGGCCTCAACAGTAAGCGCACCAATACCAATAGCGCTATGAAGCGCGTTTTCAGTATAAAATAGCCCCTGAAGTGCAAACGCTGTCGAGGCTTGCGTGCCGTTTAACAATGCTAAGCCTTCTTTGGGTGCCAGCGCAATTGGCTGCATGCCGGCTATTTCAAGGGCTTGGGCTGCACTAATTCTCTCTCCTTTATAAAAAGCTTCCCCTTCCCCTAACAGCACTACACTCATGTGTGCTAAAGGCGCTAAGTCGCCGCTGGCGCCTACCGAACCTTTTTCAGGAATGGCGGGGTAAACTTGTGCATTAAACAAGGTAATGAGCGCTTCTATTACGCTTAGACGAATGCCCGAAAAACCCCGTGCTAGCGAG
>JALUXV010000368.1 GCA_027013165.1 Alteromonadaceae bacterium | reverse complement strand
AGCTGACAACGAGTATGCGAGCGATGCGTGCACTAGGGGAATGTCTGCTTCGGTGGTTCTTGGGGCTGACGCGCAACCGCCCAAGAGGGTAGCAACACCAATTAAAAGCGCAGAGCCTCTGAAAATTTTTAACATTGACTGTCATATCCATATCGCAATTTGGCCGTAGGATAACACAAGATTTGGAAAAATCATGGCCTCCTAAGAGGGGAATCTGAAAAATGTCAACAAAAGCTGAAAGTAAAACGAAACTTTTTTACAGGCAAAGGTGGTCTCCGCGGAGAATGTTTATTATCATGTATGAGCGTTTCCGTACTCGCTCACAAAATAATTATACAACCCTCAGCAGAATGGAAAAAGGAAAGGTTATTTAAAATGGACACTTCGTTTATTCAAGTCATATCGTATTTTATACCATCCACGTGTCCCGACGCGCATGTGAATGTCGAGAGGTTTTGCTTGAAATGCTAGCTTATTTGCAGTTTGTGCCCCTGTGTACGGCTTTTTTTGTTGCACTTATTTTACTGGTAGTGATGACCCCCCTTGCTCATCAATTTGGACTTGTAGACCAACCTAGTGCCAGAAAAAGACATGCTGGCATTGTCCCATTAACGGGAGGGGTGGCCATCTTCATGGCTGTTCTTGTGGCAAGTGTTGCCACTGATGTGTGGATGAAAAACAACCCACTGTTTTTCACGGCATCTGCATTTATTGTTTTACTGGGAATGCTTGATGACAGATTCGATTTAAGTGCTAAAGGGCGCTTGATGTGTCAATTCGGTGTTGCCTCTATTATGGCGTGGAGCGCACAAAACTACATTACTTCACTTGGCAATATCTTTGGATTCGGTGACGTCGCCATGGGTATTGGTGGCTATTTCTTTACCATTGTCTGCGTAGTGGGTGTCATTAATGCATTTAATATGATTGATGGCATCGATGGCCTTGCTGGAGGGATGAGCTTAGTTATTTTGCTTACCATGGTAGGATTTTTGGTGGCTACTGGTAATGGTGCTTCTATTATGGAGCCGCTCATCATTGTTGCTGCTATTGTGCCTTTCTTAGCATTTAACCTTAGCTGGAAAGGGTTTAAAGGCAACAAAATCTTCATGGGTGATGCCGGAAGTATGTTTGTGGGCCTTACTATTGTCTGGTTACTGGTGGATCACACTCAAGGCGAGGGGGCAGCATTTCGGCCCATTACCGCAGTATGGTTAACGGGCCTGCCGCTCATGGACATGGCAGCTATAATGTATCGTCGGGCTCGCAAAGGCCAATCGATGCTGCGCCCAGACCGAAAACACCTTCATAATATCTTCATGCGTGCAGGGCTAAGTAGTCGTCAATCACTCATTGCTATTTTGTGCATGGGCGCGTGCTACTGCCTAATAGGTATACTCGGTGAAGTTTATCAAGTACCTGAAGCGATTATGTTTTGGGGATTCTTGGTTTTACTGGTGGTATATAGTATTGTTATCCAAAATATTTGGAGCGTACTAAGAGTTATCAAACGCACCTTTAAGTGAGTGCCATAACTCATCCAAAGGGTTCCTCACTTAGTATTCTTTGCCTTTTGTTTTGAAGGCCGTGTTTCCTTTACGGATTCGTGCGCCTTCTTTAGTGTGGTAGTTACCTTTGCATAAACATTTCTCTCTGCTTCATAACAAATATAATAAAAATAATGCAGAAACCTTGGTTGGGATGGCGTTGTATCATGGTGATAAAGAAGAATGGGTTATCCAAGCCATTGGTAGTATCTTAAATCAGACTTACGAAGACTTTGTTTTTGTTGTTGTTATCGATGGTGAAGTATCCGTTAAAA
>JALUXV010000367.1 GCA_027013165.1 Alteromonadaceae bacterium | reverse complement strand
TCGCAACAGTAACTCACAACCCACTATTTCAGGAATATCTTGAATATCAACAATAGGCTGGTAGAAATTAACCAAGGTATTTTCTAACGTAGCCACTTCTAACCGGTTCTCCAACACCAATCTTCTATGCGCGCGATCATTCATATCATGGGTGTAGAATTGGAATTGATTTTTACCGTGATTTTTAGCGTATATCATGGCCAAGTCAGCTTTCTGAATCAAAGCATCCGTCGTACCGGCATCATTGGGGTAAATAGCCACACCAATGCTCGACGATATATTTATGTTCTGATTGTTTATCACTACGACTTGCGCTAGCGCAGTAATGATTTCTTGTGCGATAAGACTCACATTTTCAACAGAGTGATACTCATAAATTTGTGCTAGAAACTCATCTCCACTTTGCCGAGCGACGACGCCCCTATGCCCAAGCAGTTTTGTAAGAGTGTCGGCTACATGCACTAACAGCAAATCGCCAGTTTTGTGAGAATATAAGTCGTTAACTTGTTTAAATTTGTCTAGATCGATAAACAACAAGGCAAAGCTTTCAATGCCATCTTGAATGGACGATGTTACTCTTTCGTGAAAGAGTTTGCGGTTAGGCAGGCTAGTTAAATGATCGTAATGGGCCATCAAGTTAAGTCGTTCTTCGGCCTCTTTTTGTGCGGTGATATCCGAAATAACAACAACGTAATGAGTGATGACAAGTTTGGCATCAGTAATCGCAGTCACTTTGATCAACACTGGGCGATGCTGCTGATTTGCCACCTCAATAAAAGCCTCGCCTTGCCAATTGTCCTTGGGCTTGAGTGATTTTAAAATAGACCTAAAGCGTTTAAATTCATTTTTTTCTAACATGGCGAGTAATAATCGCAACGACTGAGAAACATCCTGCTCAGATAAATCAAAGGCTTTAATGAACGCCTCATTAGCGGTCAACGGTTGCATTTTTCTATCTAAAATAAGTACCCAGTCATTGATTTGGCTAAAAGCACTTCCAAATATAAGGGCCTGTTCTTCAATCACTTTTGTCGCGTTTACATTGGTGTAAGTACCAGAGAACTTGATTGGCTTTCCATCTTTGTCCCAGTCAATCGCTTTGCCCACATACTTATACCAAGTCCAAACATTCGAAGCACTGAGTAGCTGATAAACCTCATCCCAATACTCCGTTTCACCCCGAATAAATTGCTGCCATTTTTGTTCCAGTTGCTTTCTTTTACTTTGCTTCACTAAAGCAAAGTGTCCCTCACTGGTATTGCAGCATTCCCGTGTGTCATACCCCAGCTCTTTGTAAAGTACTTCCTGGTAAAGCTTGCCATCAAGTGCATCATACTCCCACACACCACTGTTACTGCTGGCTAACGCTAATTCCATTCGTCGCTCGTTAAATTCCGCCCGTTGACGGGCTGATTTCAATACCGCATTGCGTTGAGAGCGATGGAGGTAATAAATCCATAAAATCACAGCCGACACTAGAAAGTAACTCCATTTAGCCATTGGACTGGCCCACGGCGCATAATCAACCGTTATC
>JALUXV010000366.1 GCA_027013165.1 Alteromonadaceae bacterium | reverse complement strand
AACACCAAATGTTTGCAGCGCTGTATTACCCTTATGCTAAACCTCGTCAGTGGATCAATTCGGGCGGCTTAGGCACCATGGGCTTTGGATTACCAGCAGCCATGGGCGTACAGTTTGCTCATCCAGATGCTACCTCGGTAGTGGTTACCGGCGACGGTAGTATTCAGATGAACATTCAAGAGTTGTCTACGTGTTTACAGTACAACTTGCCAATAAAAATTATTTCATTGAACAACCGTGCGTTAGGTATGGTTCGTCAATGGCAAGATATGATCTACAAAGGCCGTCACTCTCACTCTTATATGGATTCAATGCCTGATTTTGTGAAGTTGGCTGAAGCCTATGGTCACGTTGGTATTAAGGTAGATAGCTTAGACGAGCTAGATGCCGCAATGGAGAAGTGTTTCAGTTATAAAGATCGCTTGGTGTTCATGGACATTGCAGTTGACCAAAACGAACACGTATACCCTATGCAGATTAAGTTTGGTGCTATGGATGATATGCGCCTAAGCAAGACGGAGCGAACCTAATGAAACGCATTATCTCAGTACTTATGGAAAACGCCCCTGGGGCATTGTCGCGCATTATTGGCGTATTTTCTCAACGTGGCTACAACGTAGATTCGTTGTGTGTGGCACCTACGGACGACGAAAGCTTGTCACGCCTCACTATCATTACACATGGCGACGACAAAGTTATCGAGCAAATCACTAAGCAAGTGAACAAGCTTATTGATGTGTTAAAGGTGGTCGACCTCACCGAAAACGCGCATATCGAACGGGAACTCATGCTGATCAAAGTGGCTACTCGTTCTGAGTCTGTACGTGCAGAAGTGAAGCGTAACAGCGACATTTTCCGTGGTTGTATTTTGGACGTGACGGCGTCTAACTACACCATTGAAATTACCGGTACATCAGACAAATTAGATGCGTTTGCAGCAACCATGGCACAATGTGCCGAGATCCTCGAATCTTCACGTACCGGTGTTTGTGGCTTAGCCCGTGGTGAGCGAGCGCTTCGACCTTAGGTCATTGTTTATGCTATAGCCGGCAATCTGCTATAGTGAATCTCGCTATTGGAGTGTGAGGAGAAGCAATGGACTTTTTACAGCCGTCTGAGGCATGGATGCCGAAGCCGAGCCCGCATGGATGGGTTTACGGCGTGCAGTAAAAAGTTTGTTGCTTCTCCTCACTGAAGCCTATCCTCATTTAACTTGCCGGCGTCCCTTGCGCCTGTGTTAGTAATGTAAAATCCAATTAACCCCTGTCTATGAGCTAAACTTATACCAAGCGAATAAAACGTGTCGGTATATGATCAATCCAGTTTTTCTCCGAACATTTTGCACCCTGGTCGAGGTAGGGCACTTCACAAAAGCTGCTGAAGTACTTTGTATTACTCAATCGGGAGTGAGTCAGCACATCAAAAAGTTAGAAGAGCAACTCGGCGTTGAGCTGATTGATAGAACCAGCAAAGGATTTATTTTAACCGCTTCAGGACAAAGGGCGTATGACCAAGCCAAGACTGTGGTGTCGCTACTTAGTGAATTTTCAAACAGTGTAAAACTGGATGAAAAATATGTGGGTGAGGTTCGATTCATGTCACCAGGTACTATCGGACTGCATATGTATCCAGAGTTGCTCACTGTGCAAAAGCGACACCCCGAGTTAGCGATTAACTATCGCTTTGGTCCCAACCAGAGTATTGCGCAAGCCGTTGAAAATAACCTTGTAGACATTGGCCTAATGACCGACAAGCCTAATTTTAGTGGTTACTCAAAAGTCATAAAGTCCGAGAGACTGCTTTTGGTTACACCATCCAGCATCCAGTCGCCAACGTTTGAAGATTTAATGCAATTGGGCTTTATCAATCACCCTGATGGTCATCACCATGCCAACTTATTGTTGAGTAAAAACTTTGCGCATTTCACGCACATCGACCAAATGAAAGAGACCGGGTATACCAATCAGATAGCCCTAACACTCGACCCCATCGCCATGGGATTAGGATTTACTGTGCTTCCTGAATGTGCCATTCCACACTATGTGAATCACGAAGAGGTCACTACCTCGACATTGGCGCATCCAGTATCAGAAACTATATATGTACTATCAAATAGCAAGCGACGACTGCCAAAGCGTATTCAGTTTATGTTGGATGTAGTGGAGCAAGCCTTTCTAGAGTAGTTAGCGCTTTGGGAGCTAGGCTATCATCTCAGCTTGTTGAAAAATCGGCTGATAAGGTGAGATATGCGTCTGTTCACAAAAGTCTTTAGGGTCTATGGTTTCCACTTCATCGACATAAGCGTCGAATAGTGCAAAAAAGCCCTCTAGTTTTAGCTTCAACACAACGCGATTCATACTATCAATTTCATGGCCAACCACTTGAAGCACATGTTGAAGCGGTATTAGGCCAATCGTTTGAATGGTGTGTAGATTGATCAAATCTCGTTTGAATATTACTGTTTTCTCAAGCAATGTTTCTGCAATAGATTTGTCAGTTTGATTCGTCATCTGCCTTACCCTTACCTGCTACGTTTAGTTATCAATCACCATTTATCTGGTGGTTTTTCGTACAAAGCGCGCGGATGGTAAAGGAATGGATAAAGAATAAAAAATTATTTTTTTTGATTGATTTAATAATGCTTTCTAATGGCTACGCTAAGTGATTGTGATCTCGGTCAAAGATCCTCAAAGGTACCTTTTACTAGTGCTACACCCTCTTGTGTCATATGTTGACCTTTGGCGAATACATGGTGAATATCGAAAGTCGTAGCATCAAAAAGTACGATATCTGCATCACTTCCCGCAATGAGTCGCCCTTTTGTAGGGAGCTTTAAGATGTCAGCCGAGCTGGTAGAAACGGTGCGGATCGCCTGCTCCATGCTAACTCCAGAGGTTGATGCAAGCGTACTAAACGCGTTAAACAAACTAGCGACTCTGCCTACCTCCAAACCGACTAGTTGACCGTGGTTGTCAAACACGGGGAGGCTAGCGTTACCGTCTGAACTCATGGTGAGTTGAGTGGCGCTAATTCCTTGTTGTAAACACCACGCAATAGCATCTGCTGCAGGGATTTCTCCTTCGGCAATAAACTGAGCATTTGTGCTGGTGGTCATATCAATATAGCCCCCTCGTTGTGCCCATGCTTTGCCTGCCTCAAGTAACGATTGATTGCGGTTAATGTGAGTAGGGTAAAACTGATGAGCAGGAATATCAGACTCATCAACAACACGATGAAGCATTTGTAGTTTTTCTTCGCTGTCGCCGGTATGAATACTTACAATACCTTTTTTGTTCGACAACATTCCCCCCACTCTGGCTTCGGCTGCCACTTTAGCTAGCTCGTTGACTGTGGGTTGAGAAGAGCGGTGATCCGCAATAGCTACTTCACCAATCCCAATAATGGGATCGATCAGCATGATGTCTTTAGTCACGCTACCCGTAATAGTAGGAGGAGGAAGGTGATAGGAGCCTGTGTAACAGTACGCTGATATACCCTCGTAGTTAAGCGCCTTCGCTTTGGCGACAAGCTCTTCTAGGGAACGGGTGGTAGCGTCGGTGCCCAATGCGCCGATCACAGTGGTTACACCGTGTAAACTGGCTTCGGTTAACTGCATTTCAGGTGTACGCGTGTGAAAACCACCTTCACCGCCGCCGCCAGTGATATGCACAAGAGAGTCAACCAAGCCTGGCATTGCCGCTAGCCCTTGGCCATCGATAACACGCACTGCATCACTACTTAGGTGAATAGCAGGCGCAATCGCGGCAATTTTATCATTTGCAATGAGGATGTCGTTCATCCCAAGGTGTGTTGGGCTATATACATTTACATTGCGAAGAAGCGTTATCATTTATGCGTAACCTATAACTACAGCAATCATAATAGCCGCAGAGGCTAAAACGAAAAGCGCTAAAACAAATTTCCAGATAAATCTGAACCATACCAGCCATTCTACCTTAGCCACGCCAAGACAACCTATCAAAGAGGCTGATGTAGGAATAATAAGATTCGTTAAACCATCACCAAGTTGAAATGCCAGTACTGATACCTGACGGGTAATGCCTACCAAATCGGCTAATGGTGCCATGAGGGGCATAGTTATCGCAGCTTGTCCTGAACCAGAGGCTACAAAGAAATTAAAAACGCCTTGGAACACCAGCATAAGCAGTGCGCTTACTAGGGCGCCAGTCTCGGACAACCCCGACGCGGTTACGTGTAAAATGGTATTGAGTACAGACGGCGAAGTCACGTCATCACCACCGAGAATGAGCACAATACCCTTTGCCATACCTACAATGAGGGCAGCAGGCAATAAGGCTCTCGCGCCATCAACAAAAGCATCACTCACATCGTTGGCGCGCATTCTGCCGCCAACACAAGCGACAATACCAATAGCGATACCCATAGTAAAAAATTGTGAGGCAATCTGAGGGATGTAATAGGCATGAACCATGACTCCCCAAATGACCCAAACAATCGCTGCAGTAAATAGCAACAAGATGACTTTATCTAAACCACTGAAATTGGTTTCGGTATCGATTTCATCCGGAGTAACAGTGGAGGGAGCTCGTTTGATTTTTTTTGCATACCGAAGGGTAAATAGCAATCCAAATACCGTAAATACCAACCACATCAACATTCTGAATTCATGTCCAGAGAGTAAGCGAACGTCGGCAATGCCCTGTGCGATAGCTACTGAAAAGGGGTTCATCCAACTAGTGGCAAAGCCAATTTGCGTAGCAACATAAGTGATGAGGACCGCAGTGATGCCGTCGTAGCCCAGGGCGACTACCAACGGCACCAATACGATACAAAACGCTATGGCTTCCTCGCCCATACCGAAAACAGCACCACCGAGGGAAAACAATATAAAAATGAGAGGGATTAGCAGGTTATCTGCATTTTTAAAACGAGATATCAGTGCCATAATGCCGTTGTTAATCGCACCTGTTTGCATAACGATGCCAAAGGCGCCACCCACAATGAGAATAAAGGCAACAACACCAACCGCAGATCCCCATTTATCTCCCGATACCATACCGTCAAAAGCATAGTTAAGCACACCCGTGGTATTACCTGAATCGTCGAATAAGGTAATAGAGGCATAAGTGTCTTCAACATAGGTAAACGAATCTGCATCGACGACTAAACGGGTGTCACCATTTGCCAACGTTTTCTCTGTTTGTGCGAATTTACCCGGTGTCACTATGGCGGCTAGGCATCCAGCAACGATAATAACAAAGAATAAAATGACGAGAGCATCTGGCATCTTGACGGGTTGAGTAGACGGTGAGGACACGAGATTCTCCTACAGTTTTTGATGTTATAACAAGGAGTTGCTAGGGCCTACTAACCCTAGCTTATGAGGCTTACTTAAAATAGTAGCTCAAAGATACACTGTATGTCGTGCCATAAGGGTCGTGATTGTAGGCATCAAACCCTCTTGCAGAGCCATAGGCAACGGGAGCATCTTCGTCAAAAAGATTATCAAGGGTAAGGCGAAGATCCATATTCTCGAAGTAGTATCCTGCACTCAGTGTCACTGTGGTCCAGCTCTATACGTCTCGGTTCCCATCAGCATCTAATACACCTAGCGCTTCAACTTCGTCAAACTCGCGATTGCGTAATCGAATGATGTCGTCTTGATAGCTAGCCGTGTAGTAAACGTAGGCACCAGCATACCAATCATCAGTGACGTAGAAGATTTCTGCGCTAGCCACGGTCTCTGGATACCTGAAAGTACCCGCAAGTTCCTCGATTTCATCAGAGCCCGGTTTGTTGCGATCGTAACTCAAATAATGAGTACCAGAGAATCCAAGTTCGATGGTGCCTTTACTCAATTCAATATCTTGAATGATACGCCAGTCAACACCCGACAGTTCCTGGGTACCAGTGTTTTCTAGTTGTAGGATATGGTCGCGGTAAAGTGGTAACTCGTAAAAGCGGGGATCGTCAAAAGCTATCCACGCATCTAGGATCTCGGTTAAATTAGCACCGTCTTCTTCAATGGTTAGGCCACTGTCATCGGTAACCAGACATAAGTCTGGATCATAAGAAATAACGGTTTGACCTTCAGGTACGATTCCGCAATGGCGCAGTGATGCGTCATTAATGGCTGCTGCCAATACGCCCGTCATGTTGGTATCAACAATGTCTTCGTGATCAAACTGCCAATAGTCGATAGTGATGTGGGTTTTCTCGGTAGGGCTGTAGGCTAATCCAATACTTAACGCTTCGGATTCTTCTGCTTTTAAACTAGCGTTACCCAGTTCAAGCACGTTGTTGCCTCTAACGCTACCTTGGCCTTCACAATACAAATCAGCCACAGCTTGGTTTGCTGAACAATCAAACGAAGCACGTGTGGTTCTTAGTTTTACGCCTGCTTGTGTTAACGATGGTGCTCTAAAGGCTGTAGACCAAGCTCCGCGAAGAATAAGGTCATCGACAGGGCGGAAAACCACGCCAATTTTAGGGCTAAAGGTGCTGCCAAAATCGTTGTAGTCATCAAAGCGTCCCGCAAGGCTAACATCGAGCTTTTCGCTAACCGGAACGAATAACTCAACAAATGCGCCAAATTGATTTCTATCTGCTGCTGATAAGCTAGAACCAAAGCCAAACACGTCTACTAAGTAATCATTACTTGCCTGTGCCTGCGCGTTAAGTGACGGTGTATCGGTGATTTCTTCCCGTCGGAATTCGACTCCCGCGGCCATCATAATGGCCTCATCGCCCCACTGCATGAGTTCGCCGTTGACTTTAGCGTCTAGGGCAAACACCTCACTGGTACCATCTCGGGTTGGTACTTCTTGGGTTAAAGCCAAAATTTGATCATTAGCTGTTACACCTACCGCGAAAGGGTTGTATGCGTTAACTAGGGAGCCACTTCCACAGGTTAATACATCAGAATCGTAGTCATAGTCAGCGATACTTCCATCGCTGCACAGCTCACCATGTACTGCGGCTGTGTATTTATAACGATTGTAGATCCCCGCTACTGCTTCTTGTGAGGATTCACTGTTCGAGTATGTCACACCAGCTTCCCATTCCCAGTCGTTGAATTCACCTTGAAGCACGGAGACTAGGCGATAAGCTGTAGTATCGATTTCAATAGTTCGCGGTGATGAAAAACGAGCGTCGTATTGGAATCCGTATAAATCCTGTCCTGCAAACGATATGAAAGGGTCTATATACATGTTATCGAGCAATGCATTTCGCGTAGTATCATCAAAAACGTCTAATGCTGTCTCTGGAACCCATGGACCCTCGCTATCATCCACTTGATTGATGGGGGCTGGAGAAGAAAATGAGGTCGACTTATTGTGAGAAACTAAAAGTTCAGTTCTCCATGTTAAGTCATTAATCTCTTGAGTATAGGTGACACCACCAGAATACGCTGTGAGTGGAGTTTCAAAGTAATCGTCTTCGTTACCGTAGTAGGCACAAATTTCCTCCCCAAACTCTGTCGTCACAAATGGAATCGCACAATTGGGCGCACCAATTTCGTTGCCGTCACGTGCAGCAAAATAATAAATGTTCGGCGTGTTTTTAGGTAAGTAAGAGTAGCTACTGGTGAGCAAAGGAGCACGAGTTTGCGAGAAGTCCGTCGCTCGCGCGTCGTTACGGTCGTAGTAATCTAGATATGCCGTAACATTACTGTTATCAAAGCTTTTTCCCCAAAGTACTTGAAAGTTTGTCGCACCGTGGTCATGGCTATTGGTGGTGTTTTCATAACGACCGTTGAGTTCTAGCCCTTCGTAGTTGTCTTTCAAAATATAATTGATGACACCGGCGACTGCGTCAGCGCCATAAATTGCTGAAGCACCTGTCGCTAATATCTCTACACGCTCTACCGCAGAGGCTGGAATACTATTAACGTCGACGAAGTTTTCGGTACCCGCTGCAAAAGAACTTGCTGCAATACGACGCCCATTCACCAAAGTCAGTGTTGCTGATGGACCAATACCCCGTAATGAAGCCGCGGCTTGACCTGCCGGTGTGGAGGTAGATGTTGCGCCACTTTGCGTTGTATCAAATGACCCAAGGCCACCACGCGTTTGGCTTACGGTACGCATCAGGTCTGAAATGGTCGAAGCGCCTGTTTTTGCAATGTCTTCAGCCGTGAGTACGGTCAGAGGCTGCGCGCCTTCCATATCTACACCACGGATATTGGTACCAGTGACTTGAATACGTTCGACGGTTTCGGTGGCTTCATCCGTAATAGCGTCTTGTGCGTGAGCGGCTGCAAAGGATAAGGGGTTTAACGACAATACGACAGCGCTCCCTAATGCGCCGCCAATGGTCTTGGAGATAGCAGATAGTTTCATTGGATTTTCCTCAACACGCAAACGGTCTAATGCCGCTTTAGCGCGATATAAACACTCGTTGTAATTTTTAGATGTAATTAGGATGCTGCATGAGGCGCAGCAGAGTTCGCTCCACGGATGTGGAGGAATCTGGGGCTATTCGTCGAACCACTCCGACAAATAGAAAGTTTGATAGCAATAGGCGCCAAAATTGGCCGCTTTTTTATGCATCGTTTATTCCGAGGTATGCGACAGTTTATGCATTTTGCCGCTGAGTAAAAAATGAAACTAGCCATTAAAAGGCTGTTGACATGTTTTTAGTGTTACCACTAGTTTCGTAAGAAGTCAATCTCAATGCTTTGGTGAAATTTAACCTCATGTCACTTTCTCTAATACGTCTTTTTGAAAACATAACTCCCTTAGTTTTAACGCTTAAAACTTTCATAAAAACATTATTTATCAGTATATTGTTCTTTTCTGTCGACAGCTTTTCAAGCGAATATGATTTAGTGCTGGCTGGTGGCGCGCTCTCAACTTGTTCAAGTTTGTCCCCAGAAAATTGCAAATCATCAGTGCAATTTTCTGATGCTAAAGCCGCTCAATTTTACGAGGTTTCTCTTTCATCCCTATCTCGATTGGCCTCATTAGCAAATAAATTCGATATTGATATCGAATCTCAATATTCACATTTGATGAATGTTTATTCATCTTTGGGTGAGGTGGTGCTTACCAAAAATCGTCTATTTGATGCATTGAATGGCCAAGGGATGTCTGATGATGCTATTCGAGCACTTTCAGATAGTCAGTACTTCCTAATGTTGGACGCGCTAGAAAAAGCGCAGTTTGATGAACAAGGTCAACGGCTAATAGAAAAAGTCCAGCTCAATGAGACAACGAGCCCTTATAGCATTGACATTTATCAACGGTTTATTGCGCTTGCGAAGCAAAATACACCAGAGGGACAAGCCACTAAAATTGGTGTAGTTACCGCTTCTTCAAGAGATGCGTTTGAAGCTGCCGATTTTTACACGGGAGTTTTCAACCAATCAGAAGTCGAAGTTGTGTGGCTTCCACTTACTGCGGCATTTCAAGGTGCTTTGAATGACGAAAATCGTGGGTTCGCAGGCTGTGCCAATCTGGAAGCATACCAAGCCAATCAGCATCTGTATGATCGCAAGCGGCTATACCCACAGCGTTTTGAACGCCAAAACAAGTACTGTAAGTCTCCTTCTGAACTCACCAATCTTATCGACAGTTTAGATGGCCTCTTTTTTAACGGCGGCGATCAATCACGCACTTTGGCTGCACTGCAAACGCCGGCCGGCGTTGCTTCTGAGTTCTTTTTGGCTATTCAGAGTAAGCTAGAAAACGGCGACATAGTGATAGGGGGAACCAGTGCAGGGACTGCGGTACAGGCTGGTGGATTTTGGGAAAATCGCCCCATCCCTATGCTGACTAGTGGACATTCTCGCTCGGCGTTATCTCGAGGCATTTTTTATCTCCCTCCACCTTCGGTTCGATGTGATGATGGAGCATGTAGCGACGCCTTGCTACCAGGAGACATCACCGTTGCAGCTAGTGGCGGTACTGGTTTTTTTAATTTGGGGCTTACCGATACACATTTTTCTGAGCGTGACAGAGAAACACGACTAGTCGTTGCTACCGCACTCACTGGGCAGCGTTTGGGTTTTGGTGTTGATGAAACAACGGCACTACTGGTGAAGCTAAACAATGCTAATCCAGTGTTTGAAGTGATAGGTAAAGCAGGCGTGTTTGTTGTAGATATGCAACACGGACAACTGCAGCAAAGTAACCAAGATGATGAGGTAAACAGGACACTGGGTGGTTTAGTGAGTTATTGGCCTAATGGGACGCTAGCAAGGAAAGAGGGGAAACGAATAGAAGTAGAGTTTTCACCGTTGGCGAGCACTGCTCATATCGAATTTGAAGAAGGGCAGTGGCGTAACGCAAGTACGGCATTATGCAAGGGCAAGTCCGAGGTCAATTGGCAACAGTTTGAAAATAGGTATGTGTTAAGAACCTCCTCAGAATCTAAAACAGCATTATTTGGTTCAGGGTTGTGCGGCTATCACAAGGTTCCTTTTATTATCACTAACACCCTCTAGTTTCCGCCGTAGTAGGCTTCAACACGCAGTGCGACACCAAAACTTGGTTTGAAGTCTTCATCTCTAAGAAACAGCACAAAGGGCTCTACGTCAAAGTAGAGCCAGTCTCTCAGCGGGTTGGTTCGCCATCGAGCACCTGTGTAGACTTCTTGTACTCTGTAGTTAGGTTCACTAACGCCTTCGGTAAGCACGTTGTATATCATGGCTTGTTTGCTAGATA
>JALUXV010000365.1 GCA_027013165.1 Alteromonadaceae bacterium | reverse complement strand
GCCCTGTTATCCCTGAGTTTAAGAAGTAAAAAGGCGGCCAAGGCCGCCTTTCCGTTGTAGATGTTTTGCATCTACACCATGTTGAACTGGTTTATGAATTAAATTCGGTTGTTGACGACTTCAGCAATTGGGCTGCTAGTTAAGCCGTTTTCTTCTATCCAGGCCAGTAGGGTTTTGCCGTCTGCCTCTGGCGCACTTAGTTCACTTTTAGGCATTTTCTTAACTAAAAGCGAGCCAGACTCTACCGCACCACTTAACATTGCTGTGCGAATAAGGCTGTTGCCGTTACAGGTAATACCTGAATAGTAATCTTTCAATTTTAAACGGTAGTCAGATTCTACTACACGCATTTTTTTACGAAGCTCACCTTTGTCGTCTGCTTGAACGATAGTACAAATATTGGCTAACGCTTCATTCACGTTTGCCTGTGCCACACCAGAAATGCCAAAAGTCGCTGCGATAAATAAAGAAGCTTTAACAATTTTCAACATGGTTAATTCCTCAATTTTTTGTTTAGAAGTTGTGTTGTTTGTTCAATATCTATTAAACAAAAATCAACATGATTAAAAAATCTACAGTGCAATACGAAGGTATTTAAAAAAATACCTTTAAGTTATCTACAGAGGTTGCCGCACTTGTTGTTAAGTGTCAGGTTTATTTACATATCGAAGTTTGGAGAAGTTTAAAAATTCGTTATGTGATTGACCAATATATGAATTGTCCAAGTGGCTTATATTTCGCTTTAAACTGAATTTGTTAATACCTTGTTAAATTTGTTTTTGCAGTAGTGAACTTACAGTTGGAAGGAAAAAGCATGGGTAGTATCTCAAAAAGGCTTTTGGTTAGCCTAGCTCTATTATCTTGTTGCGTACTCAGTACGGCACAATCAACAGTGATTGATTTGAGTTCTTATAACAATGTTTATTATGTGTCTACGACGGGAGACGACACCTTAAATACAGGCACAGCGGCAAATCCTTTTGCAACTGTTGATAGAGCAATATCTGCTGCCGCAAGTACAGGGGATGCGATCTTTATCGGTGGAGGCGAGTTTGATATCACCAATACTGGCGCTAATAATTTTGGTGACTCTGGTTTAAACAATGATGGAAAGGACGTTGATTTTATCGGCACACCTAACGAAACCGTGTTTAAAATTGATGGTACAGCCACAACATCTCGAGATTTACACTTCTACTCAGGCAAAGGTTTTTCCAGAGTCTATGGCATTACATTCGTAAGAGATTCGAATAATCGTGCGACAAACTACATGAATGCATTTTTCGGATTTGGCACGGTTCAAGGTGAATTTTATAATTCGGTGTTTAAATCGGTGAACAGCAATGTTATTGGTTTGACGTATGACAATACCAATACACTGGATGTAAGCGTATTTAACTCTGTTTTTGACGTGGAAGTAGACTTTAGCAGTTCTTATTCTGGTCGTAACTTACAGTTGTTTAATTCGGTGAGTAACAAATCATTCCTTCAATCCGATGGAAATACATATAACAGTGTGTTGTCTAATGTCACCTTTGATGAAGACTATAATATTACGTCAGATGCTTCGTTTTGGCAGGATGCGGGTGTTGGATTTGATAGAGACGGCTCGCAAGCTGACTTAGGGGTTTATGGCTCAACCTATTCATGGGCCGCTGTGCAAGTGCCATCTCCTTCAACCTTGGTAATTGTCGCGCTAGCCCTGTTATCCCTGAGTTTAAGAAGTAAAAAGGCGGCCAAGGCCGCCTTTCCGTTGTAGATGTTTTGCATCTACACCATGTTGAACTGGTTTATGAATTAAATTCGGTTGTTGACGACTTCAGCAA
>JALUXV010000364.1 GCA_027013165.1 Alteromonadaceae bacterium | reverse complement strand
TTAGGGTTTGTTGGATTTGCTAAAAAATCTTCTGCGATAACCTTTGCGCGATCGATATGCTCACTGTTATCCAGTACAACCACGAATTCTTTGTCGTGCTGTACGACCTTAGCGTTGATATCCTGACTGGTTAAATAGTTGGCGAGAAGGTGCGCTGGACTTTGCTGGTTAAACGCAATTAAAGGATGACCCATAAGCTAGTTATTACCCCGAAAGCAGTAGAGTGTGAATGCATGATACGCGTACAAGGGCATGATACCGTAGCGCGTTATATTCACTCTTTATACTGAATTAGTTAAGAGCCTGCAAAACATAAAACAAAGGTGCACATTGTGCACCTTTGTTAAATCGCTATTCGGTTACTACCGGGTTCGCCTGTCGCCACGCTTCAAAGCCCCCGTCCATACTATAAACGGTTTCAAAGCCTTGCTGAGCAATCACTTGGGCAGCCTGCTGGCTGCTCACGCCGTGATAACACACCACAACCACTGGGATATCTTTGGGTGTTTGGTCAATAAACGTACCAAAGTTGTCGTTGTTTAGCGGTGCCGCATTGGGCATATGGCCATTAGCAAACGATTGAGGATCGCGAATATCCACAATGGTGACGTTGCCTTCAAAGTTAGCCACGTCGTTTACGCTAATGTGTGAGAATGTTGTCATTACTGCCAATCCAAAATAACTTTACCTGAATGTCCTGACCCCATGGTATCAAACCCTTTCTGAAAGTCATCAACGGAAAAGGTATGGGTGATGATAGGTGAAAGGTCAAGGCCGCTTTGTAGTAAGCTTGCCATTTTGTACCAGGTCTCGAACATTTCTCGCCCATAGATACCTTTTATCACCAAACCCTTGAAGATAACCTGGTTCCAGTCGATAGCCACGTCTTGCGGAGGAATACCCAGCATGGCAATTTTGCCGCCGTGATTCATTTTGTTCAGCATGTCCCTAAAGGCTACGGGCACACCAGACATTTCAAGGCCCACATCGAAGCCCTCTGTCATACCTAACTCGTTCATGACATCTTTCAAATCTTCTTTGCTTACGTCAACAGCGCGGGTAGCACCCATTTTTTTAGCCAGTTCAAGACGATAGGGGTTGATGTCGGTAACAACAACATGTCGCGCACCTACGTGCTTAGCAACTGCTGCAGCCATAATCCCGATAGGTCCAGCACCTGTAATAAGCACATCTTCACCGACTAGGTCAAAACTTAGCGCTGTGTGAACGGCATTACCAAACGGGTCGAAGATAGACGCGAGGTCGTCGCTGATATTGTCCGGAATTTTAAATGCGTTGAATGCGGGAATTACCAAATACTCTGCGAAAGCACCAGGACGGTTTACGCCCACACCCTCTGTGTTACGGCATAAATGAACACGCCCAGCACGACAGTTACGGCAGTGACCACAGGTAATGTGGCCTTCTCCAGATACGCGATCGCCAACGTTGAAGCCTTTCACTTCTTGGCCCATACCCACTACTTCGCCCACGTATTCGTGACCGACTACCATAGGCACTGGGATCGTGTTTTGCGACCACTCGTCCCAGTTGTATATGTGCATGTCTGTACCGCAAATAGCGGTTTTGCGAATTTTAATCAGTAGGTCGTTATGCCCTACTTCAGGCTTTGGCGTGTCTTGAAGCCAAATACCTTTTTCCGCTTTTGCTTTTACAAGCGACTTCATGAGATCACTCCCATTTCACGGCCCACTTCAATGAAAGCATCGATGGCTTTATCAACGTGTTCAAGGCTATGACCTGCCGACATTTGCGTACGAATTCGGGCTTGCCCTTTTGGTACTACAGGGTAAGAGAAGCCGATA
>JALUXV010000363.1 GCA_027013165.1 Alteromonadaceae bacterium | reverse complement strand
GCGTCAGGAACCTAACACACTGTTATTTAGTTCCTGACGCTCTAGCAAGGTGGGGCCGGTCATGCTTTGACGCTTACGCTGAAAGTGAGTACTCGCCACACGTACGAGTTTGTGAGCAATGCTTTGATCGCTGCCGTGTTGGTTAGACATGGCACGTGCAGAAACGGCTTTAGAATAGTTAATGAAGTTATCACGGCCTAAAAATAGCACGATGAACAATTTGCGAAGCCAGCTTGGAGCTGCAGCTTCCGTAATTAAATCGCTTAAACCAGGGTTCCCGCGCCCCGGGGCACGACCCCACGTGACGTAGACAGGTACGACCTGTAAATCTAGATTTTCATGGTCTCGATGTAAATGAAAAAGGTCAGTGAAAACCTCTTCAATCCCAGTATCTTCGACTGACGAGCGAAAAATAGGCTGGGTTTTACGTAAGAACAGCGTCGACGAATATTCTCGCCCTGCCAATGTGAGCGTATCTGTAGGACTAGGTAAACCTAGCGCTTTTGTCGACATTCTCAGTGCAAGTTGGTCTGTCACTGAGTTGTTGGGAAGTAGATAAACAATAGGTTTGCTTTTATCTATTCCTAGCTCGGTTTCAACGTTAACTGGAATACTGTGAGCTTTGACCAGCAACTTAACAGGATAATGAAACACCGACAGAAGGGCTTTTCGCATCCACGACATGAATTATGTAATCCTATGAAATAAAAACGGGTGAAGTGTAACACAATCGCATCACAATCTCGCGACTCGCCAATCTTATCGCTTTTCCGGCGTTACAGACTCTTTGTTGCACAGAAAGTTCACAAGAGCTTGCGTCTTTAGTGTTCGGGAAGATCTGGCAAGCTTCCTAACTTCATTCTGGGAATTTGTAAGGGAGCAGCCATTCTTGCATTCCCGCGCTTCGCTAGGAAACTAGCCAGCGCCTTCTGAATGGAAAATTATCTATACAGATTGGTATTTCATTGCGATAAGTTGAGACTGTTACTACTTTTATAAAGGTCAATGAATATGAGCAAGATGTAGTGGATGATCAAAACCGCCTGAAGACAATTGATGAATTTATGCTTAACAACGAGGTGCCATTAGATCTCAACGATCTTATGGTGGTGTTAGCTGCGGCATACAAAGTGCCTATTGCGCTAATTGGCATCGTTGGTGAGTTTGAAGAGGTTTTCAAAGCGCGATATGGGACTTCACTTTCCAAGGTGAGTAGGGAACATGCATTTTGTAGTCATGTCGTGCAAGAGCGTCAACAAGTTGTTGTAAACAATGCCCAAGAAGACCCAAGATTTAAAGACAACCCTCTAGTGACGGGTGAGCCGCACATCTGCTTTTATGCAGGCACACCCATTGAAATTAATGACGAGGTTATCGGTGCTGTCTGTCTTATTGATACCGTTCCAAGAGAAATTGACAAGAAATATCTAGGGCCTGTTGATCTTTGGTGTACAAATTTTGGTCTAAATGGAAGCCTTTTAATCGCGAAACAGTCCTGCAAGCCTAGCGGGCTAAGTTAAAGGACTGTGACAAAGAGTAAAAGGCTTCCATAACGACCCCTTCGGGCAGCGCCTTTGTGCCATCTATACTGCGTTGAATGTTCTCGATTTAGAACCACTAAACCGTCAAACATTCGCCTTGTCTAGATGGCACACAGACCGCTGCAAAAATGTACAACAAAGATCAATAGGCCCTAATACCAGTCCACATAATTCATTGCCCACTCAGCGAGATTTAAAATGTTCGTAATCGCGGCGTGTTATCGCAAGTATAGTGGTTCTACATCAAGGTGACGCAACAAAAAATACGGACATTAAAAAGGGCCTTTCCAA
>JALUXV010000362.1 GCA_027013165.1 Alteromonadaceae bacterium | reverse complement strand
CAAATGTTCTGAGCCGATATTGGATGCGAAAATCGATGCACCAATGGTCAGCCAAGTCGCATTTCTTCCAGCCAGAAAATAATCCTCGGTATCCTTTTCCTTTTCCCTCATCGACACCACTACGACGCCAACAAGTAAAATGAAAAAGCCAGTTAATACCGCCCAATCTAATGCACCTAATTCGATCATTGTTATGGTCCAAAATTTCTTTAACTTAATATTATATTACAATAACACCAGATTAAAGAGCTTTTTACCTTGCATCATCAATCTACCTGGAACCACCAAATAAATTATTAGATTGTCTTACTAAAAAGGTACGCTTTGCTTACCAACTTAGTATGATATTATCAGCTGATAATATAATTCTAATGGAAGGATGTTGATGGTCGTTTCGAAAAATAATCTATCTGAACAAGTTACCAATGATTTAGGTAAAGCGATTATTTCAAACCACTATAAATCAGGTGCGAACCTACCTACCGAAGCGCAATTGTGTGAACAGTATTCTGTCAGTCGCACCGCTATACGCGAAGCAGTAAAAATGCTGAGTGCAAAAGGCCTAATATCCTCTAAGCCTAGGCAGGGTATTCGTGTAGAGCCCGCTGAAAATTGGAATTTATATGACACTAATGTTCTAGACTGGCTATTACACAGTAGTCCGTCATTAGAGGTATTAGAAGAGTTTTTGCAAGTTAGAATGGCCATCGAACCCCATGCAGCTGCATTGGCAGCGAAAAACGGTGACAAAGCAAAAATTCAGAAAATCAAAGATGCTCTTGATGTAATGGAAAAAGCCGCTCGTATCGATGATGCCTCTATGTTTGACTCTGACCTTGCGTTCCACTCTTCCATTTTGCAAGCAAGTGGTAATCGATTTATCGCCAAACTGAAAGAATTCATTAGCACTGCACTGTCGGTCAGTATTCAACACACTACTCCTGCAAAAGGCGATAGGATGTCCATCGTTGAAGAACACAGTAAGGTCTACCATGCCATAGCTAACGGTGAGGCTGAACGTGCTAGAAATCTGACTATTTATATGATTGACGAAGCAATGGTTTTCCTTAACCAGGAAAAAACAAAAGCGAACCGATAACAACAAAGAGGCGTTGATGACACTAATTTCTGATACCCAGGCTTATTACCCCTCCCTAAAAGGCAAAGTAGCTATTGTCACGGGTGGTGCATCAGGCATTGGTAGCGTAATTGTAAAGCAACTTTGTTATCAAGGCGTTGAGGTGACCTTCATTGATATTGATATCAGTAAAGGAAAGCAACTTGAAAGCTTACTAACCGGCCAAGGTTGTAAGGTAAGATTTACCCGCTGTGATGTGACAAATGTAAATGAGCTTCAGCAATCAATACAAAACACGGCGCAAGCGCTGGGGCGACTAGATATTCTTGTGAACAATGCAGCCAGTGACGAACGCCATAAAATGGACGATGTAAACGAAGCTTTCTGGGACAAGTCCTTTCAAATAAACCTCAAACCGTATTTTTTTGCCTCGCAAGCAGCGTATCCCTTCATGAAAAAGCAAGGGGGCTCTATTATCAATCTGGGCTCAGCTAGTTGGCGAAAAAAGCAATGTGGAATGCCTCTATACACAACTGCGAAAGCGGCCATTGAAGGGTTGTCACGTAGCTTGGCTGCCGACTATGGCAACGATTATATTCGCGTAAACACCTTGATCCCCGGATGGGTTAAAACTGACAAACAGTTAGAGAAATGGTTAAGCCCCGATCTGTTGGAAGAAACTCAAGATTCCCAGTGCATTCATCACACTTTAGAACCTTTAGATATAGCGAAAGGCGCGCTCTTTCTAGCATCAGATGAAAGTAAAATGATGACAGCGCAGACCCTTATCATCGACGCTGGTTGGGTTTAGCGAAAACTAGCTCTGGTCGACGGGTGAACAAAGCATTGATCTAACGTCGCTGGTGAGTGATTCATCTAATGCCCCTTATACAAAAAACAGGGCCCTTCAACGCTTATAGAAAAAGAATCTTAATTGACACTTCTAGTGTGCCAAACTATATTATATTATAATATTTTCTTTTTTGAGTGGTTGTGTTAACCGTAGTTCTTCTCATTTACATCATCCTGATATTCGGTGCATGCTTACAAAGTGTGGCGGGATTCGGGCTTGGTTTGTTAGGCGTGCCGCTGGTTTATTTCCTTGATCCGGCCTTAGTTCCCGCTCCTATGATATTGCTGGCTCTGCTTAATACTGCAATACTGGCTTTTAAATACCGAACCGATATTATTGTTAAGCAAACTCAATTTGCCTTTATTGGTGGGACAATTGGCGTCGTGCTGGCAGCATTGCTGTTAAGAGAACTGAACATTGAACAGTATAAATATGCTTTCGGAACACTAATTCTCATATCTGTAGTGATTTCTGTCATTGGCGTTTTACCCAAAGTGACTAAATCAACCAGCTTCGTGGCCTCGTTTATTTCCGGTGTAATGGGTACGATAACTGCCGCAGGCGGAACGCCTATGGGTTTGCTTTACCAATCGGAAGATAAACAAACAATTCGAGCAAACCTCAGCATATTTTTTGTTTATATCAACCTAATAGCAATTGTCGCTTTGTTAATAACTGGTATTGCAGGTCAAAGAGATTTCGTACTTTTTGCTATGTACTCACCTGCGATCTTCATTGGCGTTTTTATTTCTCGCTATGTAAATCCCTACGTGAACAAAGAAGCTATGCGAATTCTTGTATTATTGGTTGCAACAGTTTCTGGATTAATCTTAATTCTATAAACTTAAACATCTCAGTGGCGACAGAGTTAAGCGGTGAAACCAAATTTAATCTATCAAGATACACTTAAAGTACCAGCTGCTACTCTCGGTGAAGGTATTCACTATTTACCTTCTACTCAGAAGCTTTACTGGACTGATATTAAAACTCCCAGACTTTTTGAATACGACACCATTGAGAGAAGGCTGAACGTACAGCCCTTTTCGGAACCAATTTGCTGGGTAAATCACACGCCTCCCGAACAATTAATCGTAGGGTGCGCATCTGGTATATATGAATACAACCCAGTAACCCAAGACAAACGGGAAATATGGCACAACCAAGAGTTGGCTAAAAACATTCGACTTAATGACGCTAAAACCGATCGCATGGGTAATTTGTATTTTGGCACCATGGACGACAAAGAACAGGAGTCATCTGGCAGTCTATTTCGTTTGTTAGGTTACGGTATGGCTGGTCGTATCGATGACGGCTATGTCATCAGTAATGGCCCAGCATTTAGCGTTAGTGGTAAAACTTTGTATTCCGTATCTAGCGCCGCCAAGGTCATTTATGCTTTCGACGTTGAACCTAACGGCCAACTGTCAAACAAACGGGAATTTATTCACTTTCCACCACAATATGGTACGCCGGACGGTATTACGGTAGACGCCGAGGACAATATTTGGATTGCATGTTGGGGAGGTTACGCTGTTCTTTGTTATTCATCGAAAGGAACACTACTTACTGCTATAGATATACCTGCCCCCTATGTCACCAATATCATCTTTGCTGGGCCAGATCTAAAAGATGTATACATTACATCGGCACTGCATAATATGACTGCTCAAGCACTGAAAAAATATCCCTATGCTGGCAGGGTGTTTCATTTCAGAAGTGAAATTGCAGGCATAGCAGAAACGCCTATGGCACCAATAAAATAAGCCCCGCTGAAGCGGGGCTTAAACAATATGCAAAGGGTTAATAAAGCAGATTATCTGCCGCCCTTATTTGTTTAGCAAAGCTTTCGCTTTTGCTACCACATTGTCTTCACTAAATCCGAAGTGTTCCAACAGTACATTACCCGGCGCTGATTCCCCAAAGGTGGTCAAACCCACAATATCACCGTTTTCACCAATGTATTTATACCAGTAATCCTGATGTGCCGCTTCGATAGCCAGTTTTGCTGTATTAGCAGGTAAAACAGCTAATTTATAATCACTGTCTTGTTTGTCGAATTCAGTCGTTGACGGCATAGACACCAGGTTCACCAAAATACCCTCAGCGGCAAGAACACTCGCTGCACGTGCTGCCAAGCCAACTTCTGAGCCGGTGGCAATCAATACTAACTCAGGAGCCTGACCACAATCGACGAGTACATAGCCTCCACGGCCTATTAATTCAACTTGCTCTTCTGAGCGAGCCATGTGTTCAGTACCCTGTCGAGAAAACACCAGTGCACTAGGCCCGGCTTTTCTACTCAACGCATGCTTCCACGCAACTGCGGTTTCCACAGCATCACACGGACGCCACGTAGAAAGATTCGGTGTCATGCGCAAGTTTGCTAACTGCTCTACTGGTTGGTGCGTGGGGCCATCTTCGCCTTGACCAATAGAGTCATGGGTGTATACGAAGATACTTTGAGTTTTCATTAGTGCTGACATTCTTACAGCATTGCGAGCGTATTCCATGAACATGAGGAACGTAGCACCATATGGAATAAAACCGCCATAAAGCGCCAAACCATTCATAATGGCACTCATACCAAACTCTCGCACCCCATAAAAGACGTAGTTACCGTCGTCGTGGGTCTCAATCCCTTTAGCATTTGGCCAAAGAGTAAGGTTAGAACCTGCCAAATCCGCAGAACCTCCAACAATTTCCGGCAATAACTCAGCGAAAAATGTAATGGCATTTTGCGAAGCTTTTCGGGTTGCTATTTGTTTTCCCTCAGACTGACAAGCGCTAATGTACTTATCGAATTCCTGTTCAAACAGTTCAGGCAAATCATTGTTAACGACTCGACGCTTAAATTCTTGCGCTTCGGCTGGATACGCTTTTTCATAAGCTGAAAACTCGTCTTGCCACTTTGCTTGCCTTGAGATACCTGTTTCTTTGGCATCCCATTGAGAGTAAACATCGGCTGGAATTTCGAAGGGTTGATAAGGCCAATCTAGCGCTTTTCGCACTTCGTTAATTTCGGTGTCACCTAGTGGCGAACCATGACAGGCATGAGATCCGCCTTTATTTGGAGAGCCGAAACCGATAGTAGTTTTGCAACAAATTAGGGTAGGTTTGTCTGATTCCTGCTGAGCTTGCTGTATCGCAGCTTCAATACTGGCATGGTCGTGACCATCTACATCGCGCAATACTTGCCAACCATAGGATTCAAATCGCTTAGCGGTATCATCAGTAAACCAACCTTCAACCTCACCGTCGATTGAAATCCCATTGTCATCCCAAAAAGCAATTAATTTACCTAACTTAAGCGTACCAGCTAGAGAGCAAGCTTCGTGAGATATACCTTCCATCAAGCAACCGTCGCCCATAAAGCAATAGGTAAAATGATCGATGAGATTAGCATCCGCTTTATTAAACTGAGCTGCTAACGTTTTTTCGCCTATCGCCATACCTACTGCATTTGCTATGCCTGCCCCTAGTGGGCCTGTGGTAGTCTCTACTCCGGGAGTATAGCCATATTCTGGATGCCCTGGCGTTTTAGAATCTAACTGACGGAAGCGTTTTAACTCTTCGATATCCAAGTCGTACCCAGAAAGGTGCAATAACGCATAAATCAACATCGAGCCGTGACCGTTTGACAGTACGAAACGGTCGCGATTCGCCCAATTTGGATTGTTTGGGTTGTGAACTAGAAACTTTTGCCACAATACTGTGGCGATATCTGCCATCCCCATGGGCGCTCCGGGGTGACCGGAATTTGCTTTTTGAACTGCATCAACTGCCAACATACGAATAGCATTAGCTGACCTGGTCATTTGAATATCTTTCATAGCCTTCCACAATTGTAATATAATACTTTAAATAATTATTCTATATAGAGCGTTAAACTACAAGTAAGATTCAAAGAAATTGTCGAGAACATTGATTGAGGAAATAAAAAAGCCCGCAACTATTGCTAATCACGGGCTTTTCAGGCGGGAACTCAACGACTACATTGAATAACGGACACCAACAGCAAAAGTCCTAGAGAAGACGTTATTGCTAAAGTTAAAGAGATTGTCGTTACCCTGACCATAATGGTTGGAGTAAACATCATCTAAAATGTTAGTAGCGTCAAAGCTAACGACCAAATCTTCCGTCACATTGTAGTTAAGCTGGAAGTCTAAGCTTTGTTCTGGGCGACTCCAAAATTGCAGTGGATTAGCGAAGAACGACGCTTCATCACCCTGATAAAACTCTTCTCGCCATACATAAGAAATTCTGAAATCAAAATCTTCTTTTTGGTAGATACCCACCACGCTATATGAAGAGTCAGATACACCAGGCATTTTTGAATCTACAACTGCCGCGACAGAGCCATCTTCGTTAAAGTCCAGCGTAGTTTGTGCAGAATCTAGTGCAGTATAACTCGCCTGAACGCCAAGGCCGTCGAGAATATCTGGCAAGCCGCTTGGGAAGTAGATTAAGCCTATCTCAACTCCCTCTAGGGTACCGTTGGAAGCATTAACTGGTGCATTCAGGATATAATCCCTTTCTACATCATCGTCACCAACGCGACGTACCACCTTAGACCCGTTAATCACTAAGCCTTCAATTTCTCTTTTAAATAGCGCTCCATAGAGAGTACTACTCTCTGCGAAATACCATTCTAGCGATAGATCATAGTTTTGCGATGTGGTTGGCTGTAGCTCAGGATTTCCTCCCGTGCCGGTACCGTAACTCACGCCGTCGGTTAATGGATCCTGCCAGAATTGCAGTGCATTTAGCTGACCAAAATCAGGCATACGTAGAGTTTCTGTATACGCCGCACGACCGACCAAATCTTCAGTGATATTCCAGTTTACAACAACGCTGGGTAGCACGTCGTCTGCATTACCTTCACCGGTATCATAGTTACCATTTAAATCCCAGAACTGCATATCCTGGCTATAATCGACGTAACGCACACCAATCTCGCCACTGATATCATCGCCAATAAGATAATTAACAGCTAGATATACGGCGAATGAATCTTCTTCGATATCAAAGGTTTTTTGATTCGGGTCCTTTGTATATCCATACACAGAACGCACAGCATCCGCGTTATCAATTAAGTACAAGCCGTTTGCAGCAATATAGCTAGAGAAGATATCTGCGCGGCCATCCATGTAATCGTCTACCTGATTGACAAAGCCAGTACCATCACCAGATGCGCCTGCTACAACCAGTGCATCAGCCATAGCTTGTAAGCTCATTACAGACGTTGCACTTTGCTCTCGAGTAAATGCTTCAGCAGTCCGCTGATCAAATCGACCACCAAACTTAACCGTTTCAATGTAGTCACTGTCTACTGTCCAGTCGGCATCAAATGTAAAAGTAATAGCGTCGCCTTTATTGCCGCCACCATTATCGTACGCCGTTCCAGTGCTCCAGTTACCTCGCTCGGTCATATCTGACTCATCAAGAGCCGTTGCTGGATTATCCCAGAATCTCAAACCAGGTAATCCATTATTGTCATTAAAATCTACATCTAAACCATAAGCTTTTCGGTCAAAACGCATAGCAAAGAACTGGGTTTCAAATTCACTTTCTTGATAAATCAACTCAGAAGTGATTCTTAAATCATCTGTGGCAACCCAGTTAGCTTCAAGAGCATAAAGGTAACTGTCTGTTTTACCGGTCGAGCCGTCACCACTTTGAAATCCGCCTGGTGCGTACACCTGACGCTCTTTAACCACATTAGTACCTTCAAATAACAATGGAGCATCTATGCGCAAATTGCCGTGATTACCATCTTCTTCAAAGGTATTACTGAACCACATTGTCGTATTTTGTTCATTGCGGTAACCGGTATAAAACGCTTCCGCTAGTAGTTCTAAATCGTCAGTTGGTGCCCACTGGAACGATAGATTGAAGGCAGGTCGCTCTCGTTTTGCTTCAGCAACTGTACCGAATACAGCATCTCTCGCTAGCAGGTATTGCACCTCTTCACCATTAACAGGCAAAGTAGCGCCTGCATAGTGAGGTAAACCGTTTGTTAAACCTGGTTGCCAGTAACTATTGGCAGTACCAAAATTCATTATCTTATAGGGTTGATGATTAGAAGGCGGGTTAGCCGTAAAGAATGGGAACGCCGCGCCTGCAACTAAACCGTCATCTCGATAATGGGTTTCAACATAAGAGACGTTAAGCAACGCACCAAAATCACCGTAATCTCCTTCCCAGCGGTCACTTATCAATACACTAACGTTGGGATCAACTTTACCTGGCTGGTCTGCATAAATACCTCGTGCAGCCACTACCATTTTCGATCCTTCAAAATCTAACGGACGATGTGTTTCAATATTGATCGAACCCGCGATACCGCGTTCTACCTGAGAAGCAGAACGAGTTTTATAAACATTAACTGAAGATAGTAAGCTTGCCGGAATGTCTTGTAAGGCCACCACACGTCCTGAGCCTGTAAATACATCTCGTCCGTTCACTGTAGTGTTAACATCGTTAAGACCACGAATAGACACCGCACTGATTTCACCGCCACCGCGACCAGTCACCTGCACACCGGTAACCCGCTGTAAAGATTCCACAACGTTATTATCAGGGAACTTACCAATATCTTCTGCAACGATTGAATCAACAATTTGCGTGTTAAAACGCTTGATGTTCATCGCTTTATTTAAACTACTACGAAGGCCTTTAACTTCGATGACTTCAACTACTGAAGCATCTTCTTCCACAGCTTCATCTGCTGCCCATACTTGGTGCCCGGTTACCATTAATGAAGCGAGGACCGCGCTATTTATCAGGGTACGTCTGAACATAACCTAAACTCCTAAAAATTTCTTATCTAAGCGAATAAATACATTTGAGTAGGGTTTGCGGAGTAGCTATCTCACAAGCTACTCCACACTAGTTGCTAAGAGTCTTTTTCCTGATACAGCTGCTGAACTAGTTCAGCATCAATTGTGTCGCTGTATATTTTCAATTCGTCCATCGCACCATTAAATGGAGTATCCCAGTGATTCACACCTATACCGAAATACGTTGTCTGACCGCTGCCAAATACATTCGGGTAATTCTGTCCAGTAAAGCGCACTTCCCCGTCGATATATAAAATCACTTCACCGTTATCTACCGTAAATACAATGTGAGACCACTCACCACCTGGAATACGACCACCTGGATCTGCATCATACCAAGCAGTACCAGACCACAGTCGAGTCACCGCATCATCACCCCAAGAAGGTACGAAGCTCACCCAGCTCGATGGATTGCTAGCACCAAAGAACGCTGTTGTGAAAGGTGTGAACACGTCAGGTCTCAACCAGAATGAAACTGAATATTGGTGAGTAGTGATAAGGTTATTCGGCAAGCTGACACCGTTGGTACCATCTAACTTAACCGCTTGACCTACCACACCGTCAACGTAGTCAACAGTTCCACCTACAGCGTCGATGAATCCGGTTACCGCAACACCTTCGCCATACGCATCATTGACAGAACTCAAATCACCCTCGAACTTAAACTCAGCCGGAGCTTTTGATTTAACAGTCACTTCGAAAGTTTTGGTATCTACCGCACCTTGGAAATTAATAGTCGCCGTTAAGGTTACCGTTACGTCAGGTGAAGTTGGACCAGGTTGAGTAACAATGGCAGTGCCATTCAAAGGATTAATTACGTCGGTATTATCGGAAACCCAGCTGATACCAGACACAAACGGCCCAACACGTGGTAATTCAAAACTATCACGCACGGCAGAGGTATCACCCAAAGTTAATCCGTCTTTCACGTATGCAGCGAATTCATTAGGATCCGTAAGGTTGTTCATGGCTGCAGCATTAATGTCTAGCGAAGATAGTGCATAATCATAAACAATTAGCTCATCAATCAGTCCGACATAAGGCAGATCCCAGCCATAGTTGACACCTAGTGCAAAATCACCACCCGTGCCACTGAACATATCAGGTCTTGGCATACTGCCTTTCAATTCGCCGTCAATGTACAATTCCATGGTGCCGCTACCATAAGTGATAGCAACGTGACTCCAGTCTCCGAGAGGTGTCGGATAACTTGCAGTGATTTGATTCCAATCATCTACACCATCACTAAAGTATCTGCTCCACACAGTGAAACCTTCGCTAAACCAAACACTGCCTGGAATAACACTGATCCACTGGTCAAAGTTATCTGTTGGCGACATGAATAACGCTGGAGTGTGCACTGGAATTTCTGTTGGATTTATCCAAAATGACACTGTGTAGCTGTCACTGGTAATAAGGTTATTGGGAAGTTTAACTCCGGTACTACCGTCGAAGTTAAAGGCATTGCCCTCATAACCGGCAGCGTAAGCTGCTACACCAGCGCCTTCATTAAGCATGTTGTTGTCTGAAGTAGACGCAGTTGCCAGATTACCTAGGCCGTCTTCAAGGTTATCGTTAAATCTGTAGTGCGCAATTGCATTTTGGAATTCAGGACGTGCAATCAACTTCACCGTAAAGGTTTTAGACACTGACTCGCCGTTTAACGATACGGTAGCTACAAGTGTAATTGTCTGGTCGCCGCGATCTGGCGTTGGAATAAACAAAGAACCGTCGTTGCCAATGTAGTACTCATCACTACTTTGCCATTGTATCTCTGCATTATGTTTACCGATAGTTGGCAAGGAATAGCCTTCGTCTTCTACCGTTAGGGTGTCTTTTAACACTAGGGCATCAAGTGTATCTTGCAATGCTTGACCAGTGGCAGAAATAGGGTCAACAAAACTTCCCCAAGCTGTAGAGCCATCA
>JALUXV010000361.1 GCA_027013165.1 Alteromonadaceae bacterium | reverse complement strand
TGGCGACTTGAATGACATGTTTTGCCAAATCGAGAGAAATAACAGTATTATTCATTGTGTATGGACTCCTTTGGTTTGCAAACTCCCACCTTATTCAAGTGAGGTGGTGGAGTCCATACATCGCCGAGGCCGAGCCCCAAGGAAGGGTCTACTGCGTGCAGTAAAAAGTTTATTACTTCCCCTCGATGAGGTCGAGACAACCTTTTATCGCTTAACTGACTGGCATTACAGTTAAAGCTGGGATTTTTTTAAAACAGTTTGCAATTACACATTAAAGCGGAAGTGAATAACATCACCGTCTTGTACAATGTAATCTTTACCTTCTAAACGCCACTTACCAGCGTCTTTAGCGCCTTGTTCACCGTTGAACTCAACATAATGGTCATACCCAACGATTTCTGCGCGAATAAAGCCTTTTTCAAAGTCGGTGTGTATCTTACCTGCCGCCTGAGGTGCGGTTGAACCGTCAGGGAAGGTCCATGCGCGTACTTCTTTTACACCTGCCGTAAAGTAGGTTTTTAGCGTAAGTAGGTTGTAACCTGCACGAATTACACGGTTTAAACCAGGCTCTTCAAGGCCCATATCTTCCATGAACTCGTCACGTTCTTCGTCGTCAAGTTCAGCGATTTCTGATTCAATCGCAGCACATACCGCAACAACCACAGCGTTTTCTTGCGCTGCAATTTCTTTGACTTTGTCTAAGTATGGGTTGTTTTCAAAACCGTCTTCGTTAACGTTTGCAACATACATGGTTGGCTTGAGCGTAAGCATGTTCATATAGCTTATGGCTGCCAATTCTTCAGGGCTAAGCTCTACAGAACGAAGTAACTTACCTTCATCAAGGTGTGGTTTGATTTTCTCAAGCACTTTAAGTTCGTACTTGGCATCGGCATCACCGCCTTTAGCGCGCTTAGCTACGCGAATGAGAGCCTTTTCTGTGGTCTCTAGGTCAGCAAGCGCAAGCTCAGTATTGATCACATCAATATCGTCCTGCGGACTCACTTTACCTGCAACGTGAACAATGTTTTCGTCATCGAAGCAACGCACCACGTGTCCGATGGCATCGGTTTCACGAATGTTAGCAAGGAACTTGTTACCTAGACCTTCGCCCTTTGATGCACCTTCTACCAGACCCGCAATATCCACAAACTCCATGGTGGTGGGAATCACTTTTTCTGGGCTTACAATAGCGGCTAATTTGTCCAAACGAAGGTCTGGAACCGGCACTACGCCAGTATTTGGCTCAATGGTACAAAAAGGAAAGTTAGCTGCTTCAATGCCTGCTTTAGTCAGTGCATTAAATAATGTGGACTTACCCACATTTGGCAAGCCTACGATACCGCATTTAAAACCCATGGTTGTGGATCCTTGTTAGAAGGTTATTCTGTAAAGGCTACCCTTTGTGGGAATGTAGCCGGTTTTGTGCTTGCTTTAGGTCGCCCTTCAACAGTATTTCTGTACAACGAACTGCTTCGTCAATGGCACTGTCAATGGCTTCTTTTTCATCTGCGGGCGGTTTACCTAATACATGGCCGGTAACTCGGCTTTTGTGGCCAGGGTGCCCAATACCTATGCGCAAGCGCAAGAAATTCTTATTGTTACCCAGTTTTGACACAATGTCTCTAACGCCGTTCTGGCTAGAGCTGCCACCTACCTTAAATTTCGCCACTCCCGGAGGTAAATCCAGTTCATCGAAGGCAACTAGAATTTGTTCTGGTTCAATTCGGTAGAAGTTCGCTAACGCAGCAACGCCTTGACCGCTTTTGTTCATAAAAGTAGTAGGGTAGAGCAAACGAATATCGTGACCTGCAATGGTGATTCTTGCAGTTTTACCAAAG
>JALUXV010000360.1 GCA_027013165.1 Alteromonadaceae bacterium | reverse complement strand
ATGCTAAGCTCACGAATATTCTTGCCGCTTATGGCATTTACAGCGGCGACAGTGAAGCTAGCCACCGCGTAGTAGAAGCAAACAAACTCAAGAGTCATACCCTGGAAGATCAATTAGACGCCTACCGGGAAATGGTTAACGTTGCTATGGGGCAGGCAGGTGAAAGTTTGGCTCAGTTGCTAAGTACTTTTATTGATTTGCCGATACCTAATGTGAATTTGTTGGCGAGTAACGAGTTGTCGATGGCAATTGCTGAAATCAACCACAATGAGTGTGTTTCGGCGGTTTCTAAAGGTTTTGTAGGGGCAGGCATACGCGGCGAAGCTTTGGTCATTTTCAATGACACTAACACCCAAAGTATGGTTGAGTTACTTGGCTACGATGCACATGATTCCATTGGCAGCTTAGATCTTGAAGCCCTAATGGATGTTTCAAACATACTTATTGGTGCGTGTCTCAATGGACTTGCTGAGCAGTTAAACGTAAGTTTTAATCAAACCCACCCCGTATTACTTGGGCGTCACCAAGGGTTAGATACTCTGCTGAGTGACAATGTGAAAAAGTGGGGGCAAATTATGGCGGTTGAGATTGGCTACGCCATCAAAGCCAAAGGTATTGCCTTTGATTTGCTTTTACTCTTCCCAGACGACGCGATGAAACAAATATATTCCCGACTAATGCAAGAGAGTAGAGAGATAGCTTAATGACTAGCCCCATGGACACAGGAAATTGGACAGAGGTACTTGTCAACTCTATTGAAGTGGGTGTGGTTATTCTCGACCGAGATTTTATCGTCGAGGCGTGGAACCCGTTTATGGCAAATCATTCGTCGGTAACGCCAAAAACTATCATCGGCACCTCATTGTTTTCTCATTTTCCCGAGATAGACCAACATTGGCTCAAGCTTAAGTCGGTGCCAGTGTTTACCCTAAAAAGTCCGGTATTCATTATTTGGGAACAGCGCGAATACTTGTTTAAATTTGGTTGTGATAGACCAGTAACCTGTTCTGCGGACCACATGTATCAAAACGTCACCATGTTTCCTCTGGTATCGAGTTCTGGTGAAGTCGAACGTTTTTGTATGCTGGTATACGATGTAACAGACCAAGCACTAGGCAAACGCGGTATTGAGCGACTGAACGAAGAACTAAAAATAGCCAGTCGGGTTGATGGACTAACGGGTTTATATAACCGCAGATATTGGCAAGACCGCTTCGAAAACGCGTATAAATTGGCGATGCGAAGAGAAAAGCCAAGCACTGCAATGATGTTGGATATTGACCATTTTAAACGTATCAACGACACCTATGGTCATCAGGCGGGTGACAAAGTCATACAGGCCTTAGCACAATTGGTTAAACGCTGTATTCGAGAAACTGATTTAGCCGGGCGCTATGGTGGAGAAGAATTTGCTGTCATTTTGACGGACTCCACGGTTAAGAACGCGACGATTGTCGCTGAGCGTATCCGCCGCTTTGCGCAACGATTGACCGTTGAGCATGAGGGGAAAGAAATCTCCTTTACTGTCAGTTTGGGCCTTGCGCAACTTGAGATCGATTCCAAATCGAGTATGGCGTGGTTAGAGCAAGCCGACCAAGCACTTTACGCCGCAAAAGAAGGTGGCAGAAATCAATACCGACTGTATGGCGATGATGAGAACCCTCTTGCTATTGGCATAGTTTAGCGAGCGGCTTCCATTGCATTAATGCGGTCTCTGATGTTGTGCAAAAACAGTAGACTTGGAATCACCATAAGTGCAGTGGCAACAAAGAAAAGACTCCAGTTGCCATTTAAATAATCTACCAATATACCGCTACTCGATGCCACAAAGGTTCTTCCTG
>JALUXV010000359.1 GCA_027013165.1 Alteromonadaceae bacterium | reverse complement strand
TACTATTCCATCGTTAATCGTTGCTACATACGGTGGTGGAACCGGTTTAGCTACACAAAACGAATGTTTAAGCGTACTTGGCTGCACAGAAAGGGGCAGCGTAAATAAGTTTGCGGAAATTGTCGCTGCGACCGTATTGTGTGGCGATCTGTCGCTGGGTTCTGCAGTCGTCGCAGACGAATGGGTAAGCAGTCACGAGCGACTGGGTAGAAACCGTTAAAGGTTCTTAAACCTGTCACCTAACGCTTAGCAATGTGCTTCGAATAAACTGTACGCTACTGTCGAAGGTGAGTAAATTCTGTAAAGAGAAATTATACAGCAGGCATGCTGGGGCGCGTAACAACAAAGTACGCGCCTATTCCCATAAATAGAGCTATGCCTATGTAAGCTGGAATAGGCATTGATGCGAACAGGCAAACCAGAATAAAGCTCACCAACATACTGCAACACGCTATGCATTTCACTTTTTTCGAAATTGCTCCATGCTTGCGCCATGCAATAAGACTGGGGCCATATTTAGGGTGTTGAAGTAACCAGTTTTCAAGGCGCGGTGAAGATTGAGTAAAACAAAAAAGCGCACCTATCAAAAATACCGTGGTCGGCATAACAGGTAAAAACGCGCCTATAATGCCAAGAAGCGTTAAAAACAGCCCCAGTGTAGAATACAGTATTTTTTTCATAAAACGGTTACGCCCAATTCAGTCCAACTCCTTGGTAAGTGTCATGACCTAACACCAGCGACACATCCTTCCAATATGCCAAATTTATACTCAGATATTAGATCAAGTGGATCTACATTGCTTTGTCGTAAATCAAACCTACCTTATAACCATACGCCAAAATAATGAAGTTTCCATCTACATTGGTCTAATTATGAAAACTAACCATAACGCGTAGTAACGTTTAAAAAATCCACTACACGCTTTGTGGTAGGTAAACTTATGGGGAGTGAATTAACGGAGAAAGCTGTTAGTTAGCAAAATGTCAGTTCACTTAACATTTAAAGACGAATATTCTTTGACCTGCTGCCACAGCGCTTCCATTTCATCAAGCGTCAATGCGTCGAGCTTGTCGCCCTGTTCAGCCGCTAAGCGCTCTACGCCTTTAAAACGGTTAGCAAACTTGTTACTGGCGTTTCTAAGTGCGGTATCAGCATCTACCTTGCAATGTCTTGCCAAGTTAACCATGGCAAAAAGTGCATCACCAATTTCTTCTTCAATTGCTTGTTGGTTGTCGGGCACGCCACTGTTTAAAGGTACAACACCAGTCTTCAGTGCCCCTTGTGCTCGCTGTTTGAAATCCAGCTCTTGCTGAATCTCTTCCACTTCCTCACGCACTTTATCTATGACAGGTGCGGCATCAGGCCAATCAAATCCTACCTTTGCACAGGCTTTCTGCAGCTTTTGCGCGTACATAAGTGCTGGCATACCTTTTGGGACGCTATCTAGAATACTGGTTTCTATTGCGTCGTTTTGCTTTAAACGCTGCTTTTTAAGCTGCTTTTCTTGGGCTTTGATAGCATCCCACTGCGCGTTTAAAGCACTGTCGTTCAATTGGGTACGTTCGACCGTGACGTTTTCATTTGTATCGCTGACACCTTCAGATGCAAGCGCGTTCGCAAACACATGAGGGTGGCGACGCACGAGCTTATCACTAATGCTTTTCGCCACATCGTCAAAAGAAAATGCACGCGATTCACTGGCTATCTGTGAGTAGAACACCACTTGAAACAGCAAATCACCCAACTCATCTTTAATGTCGTGCATATCACCATTGGCAATAGCATCGGCCACTTCGTAGGCTTCTTCTATGGTGTAGCGAGTTAGGCTTTCCATGGTTTGTT
>JALUXV010000358.1 GCA_027013165.1 Alteromonadaceae bacterium | reverse complement strand
AAAGGTCAACAGGCTCTAGACACTATTTGTAACAAACATCCCCAACCTTTTACGCTTTTCTCGCTTTTGTATTTCACATCTTGTGGTTATAGTGAATCAAAAGTAAAACGAAAGGTATGAGTATGGGTCAGGAAACCTCTAAAATTCTCGTTGTTGACGATGACATGCGTCTTCGCAGTTTGTTAGAGCGCTATTTGCTTGAGCAAGGTTATCAGGTGCGCAGTGCGGCCAACGCAGAGCAAATGGACAGACTGCTTGAGCGCGAGAATTTTCACCTTATGGTTTTAGACCTTATGCTACCGGGCGAAGATGGTTTATCTATTTGTCGCCGTCTGCGTCAACAAGAAAACGACATGCCCATTATTATGCTTACTGCAAAAGGCGATGAAGTAGACCGTATTATCGGCCTTGAAATGGGCGCAGACGATTATTTGCCTAAGCCATTTAACCCACGCGAGCTACTTGCACGCGCTAAAGCGGTACTGCGCAGACGCAGTAGCGAAGCGCCGGGCGCGCCCTCTAAAGATGTGCAAATTGTGGAATTTGGCAGTTACAAACTGAACCTTGCCACGCGAGAAATGACAGATGGTGATACGCCGCTTACCCTGACTAGCGGTGAGTTTGCGGTATTGAAATCTCTGGTCACTCACCCCCGCGAGCCATTGTCGCGAGACAAACTAATGAACCTAGCGCGTGGTCGCGACTACAGCGCCTTAGAACGCAGCATTGACGTTCAGGTTTCACGCTTACGAAGAATGCTTGAAGAAGACCCTGCCAACCCTCGGTATATACAGACCGTGTGGGGATTGGGCTACGTATTCGTGCCTGATGGCGAACAAGTTTAGCACCTATGATGGATATGACGGGCTCTACCGTCTTGGCCAGTGCGCAAGTGAAGTATGTTTACTCATGACCCCTAATTATGCGTTTACCTACTGCCATTCCAAACACTGGCTTATGATTCAAAGCGACGGCAATTTATGCGTGTAATTCCCAAAAGTGCATTTGGCCAAACCGTCATGCTTATTGGCGTGCTGTTGCTTATTAATCAGATTGTGTCCTACATCTCTGTTACCTATTACTTTATTCAGCCCAGCTACCAACAAATTAACAGCTTATTGGCCACCCAAGTTAAATCTGTGCTCGCCAACGACTTGTTGGTGACTAACCAGGAAACCCGCGACCGCTATTTTCAAAAAACCCAGGTACAGGTTTTTGACGAAAGCGTTGCCAAACAGAATGGATTGGAGAGCGCCGTATACTATAGCTATATTTCTTCTCAGGTTAGCGAGCAGCTCCGGCAGCTTGCAGATGTGCGCATTAGCACCACCACGCAGGCCAGTGACGAAAATGCGCCATACATTGTGTGGATATCCCTGAACCGCTACCCAGATACGTGGATCTCTATTCCTATTTCAGGACTTAACGAAGCAAATATATCCCCTCTGACTATGTACTTAATGGTAATTGGCATATTGAGTGTGGCCGGGGGCTGGTTGTTTGTAAGACGCATGACCCGCCCATTGTCTGCCCTGCAAAAAGCAGCAATAGCGGTGGGTAAAGGTGAACACCCGGCGCCGCTTCGCGAGCAAGGCAGCACCGAAATGATTCAGGTTACTCGAGCGTTTAACCGCATGAATCAGGGGATCAAGCAACTTGAGAATGACCGAAATATCATGACAGCGGGTATTTCTCACGATTTGCGCACGCCGCTTACTCGCATTCGCCTTGCCTCGGAAATGCTGCCAGAAGATCAAGATTGGATAAAAGACGGCATAGTTAATGACATAGAAGACATGAACGCCATCATCGATCAGTTCATTGACTATGCCCGCTACGACACC
>JALUXV010000357.1 GCA_027013165.1 Alteromonadaceae bacterium | reverse complement strand
CCCAATACAGTCTTCAAGACAGAAAAATCGACGTACTAGTAAGAACGTTAGATAGCCAGCGTGACAATATTAACGACATTCGCTCTATTATTGTTAACCCTGGGGCGGCTCAGCCACTTCCATTAAGCGCGGTTGCCGATGTTTATATGAGCGTTGGCCCAAGTGAGATTACCCGTGTAGGACAACAGCGAGTAGCACTCATTTCAGCAAACGTATCAAGAGGCAATCTTGATGAAGCAGTTCAATCAGTACAAGGAATATTAGATAACACTGTACTTCCTCTCACGCTCAAAGCTGAAGTTACCGGTCAAAGCGAAGATATGGAAGAAAGCTTCCAGTCTCTTCAATTTGCTCTGATGCTTGCGGTATTTATGGTCTACCTAGTAATGGCATCGCAGTTTGAATCGCTACTTCACCCACTACTAATTTTGTTCGCGGTTCCCCTTGCCGGTGCAGGCTCAGTATACGGATTGTGGCTTACAGGTACTCCGCTGAATGTGGTGGTGTTTATTGGTCTAATTATGTTGTGCGGTATTGTGGTCAACAACGCCATTGTACTGGTTGACAGAATTAACCAACTGCGTCGTCAAGGTATGGAAAAACACGCAGCCATCATGGACGCCGGTAAAACACGACTACGCCCTATTGTAATGACCACGCTCACCACAGTACTTGGCTTACTACCTATGGCATTTGGCGTTGGTGAAGGTGCTGAAGTTCGCACGCCAATGGCAATTACCGTTATTTTTGGTTTGCTATTCTCTAGTTTACTTACCCTAGTGTTACTTCCTGTTATGTACAGCATGTTTGATGTTAAACAGGATATGACCGTAGACGCAGAGGAGCAAAGCTATGAGAAAGCTTGATGGATTAGGCGCAGCTTTAGCTCGATTTGCATTAAACCGCCCAGTTACAGTTAGCATGGTGTTTCTTTCCATGCTGCTGTTCGGCGCAGTGGCTGGCCGACTTCTACCCTTAGAAAAGTTTCCGGGTATCGATATTCCTGAAATGGTCGTGGAGATCCCCTACCCTGATGCAACACCAGTAGAAGTTGAAACCATGATCACTCGCCCAGTGGAAGAAGCCGTAGCGACCATGTCGGGTATCAAACGTATGTGGGCAACGTCTTTTGAAGACAGATCTCAGGTGGTTGTGCAATTTGATTGGGACGAGAACCTCAAAGCCAAAAGCATTGAAGCTCGCGAAAAAATAGACGCCATTCGACATCTACTACCAGACGATGTTGAACGCATTATGGTGTACAAATTTAACACCAGTGACATGCCTATTTTTCAGCTTCGGGTATCGAGTGATAGAGATTTATCCAGTGCTTATGACCTGCTTGACCGCAACCTTAAGCGCCCACTTGAACGTGTTGCGGGTGTTTCCAGAGTTGAGCTTTACGGTACATTAAAGCGTCAAATCACCATACGCTTAGACCCCAAAAAGATGGCAGCATACCAAATTGATGCCACACGACTTTCCGAAACTCTACAAAGCGCAAACTTCTCGATGACTGCCGGCTACATGTATGACGACAACGAGAAAATCCTAGTTAACCCTCAAGGTGAGTTTGGTGACATTAGAGACTTTGAAGATATGTGGGTTAGCAATAATGTGGTGTTGAGTGATATTGCTACCGTCAGTTACGAGCTACCTGAAAGAGGTGAAGGCCGACATTTAGATCGTACCTTTGCCGTAGGATTCAACATCTTTCGAGAATCTGGCAGTAACTTGGTAGAAGTATCTGACCGCGTAATGACGGTCATCGAAGAGGCGAAAACAGACCCCGCATTTAACGGTATTAACCTTTTCATTATGGACGACACAGCGAAGAGTGTAACG
>JALUXV010000356.1 GCA_027013165.1 Alteromonadaceae bacterium | reverse complement strand
AACACCTGGAAGCTGAACAACAGCCGTTGGCTTGCCCGTTGCTATCATAGTAAGGGCAGTCTGTACGTCTGCAAGGCGAGGCAAACGCTGTGTTCCACCTGCGCCAGGAAGAATACCCAAATTAACTTCAGGCAATCCCACCTTGTTCTGTGCAAAGGTAACTCTATGATGACAAGCCAATGCGACTTCTAGCCCTCCTCCAAAAGCAGGTCCAGGTAAAACCGCAACAACAGGCTTGTTCGCATTTTCGATTTTATCCAACACCTCAGGGAGCATAGGTGAAAGATTACCACCTGAGAATTCGCTAATATCAGCACCGCCCGAAAACAGTGCCAATGACGAGGTAATGACAATAGCTTGAACATTAGCATCTGCTAATGCTGAATCTATTCCACTAATTAGTCCTACACGCACATCTCTCGAGAGCGCATTAACCGGTGCGTTTTGCATCGTTAATGTAGCAACGCCTTCAGTAACGGCGTAAACCACAGCATTGTTTTCCATCTGACTCATAACGGTGTCCTAGTTATCACGTTAATCAGATGTTATTGCAGGGTGGTTAATCATCCAAGTTTATTGGTGTTATAGACATACATCATAAACTTTAATATTACCGTCTATCCCTTGTACAACCTGTAATCCCCCTTCAGCACAGGCAAAACATGACTTCTTCGTCATTTGACAGAAGGTAAAACGAGTGTTTTGTTAACAACTAATTTACAGAAATACTATTTGTAAAAGGCTCACATCATTCTATGTTGAGTGAACAGAGCCCAAAGCCAGCCAATGGAGCATAGTTGATGCAAATATTACAAACAGAAGAAAGCGCCTTTGCTGAAATATCGGATTTCCCGTATTCAGCACGTTTCGTTAATGTTACTGACACGGTAAATAGTGAATTGCGTATGGCGTACTATCAAACTGGCCCCAAAGATGGCCATACAGTGCTGCTGTTACACGGAGAGCCCACATGGGGATATTTGTATCGATATATGATGCCAATACTTGCTAGCGCGGGATATAACGTACTTGTACCCGACTTGATTGGTTTTGGTCGTTCTGACAAACCGTCTAGGAAGGAAGATTACACCTATGCTAGGCACCTCATATGGCTCAAAGACTGGTTCAATCAAGTTGTACAAAAGCCGGTCACATTGTTTTGCCAAGACTGGGGTGGCTTACTCGGATTGCGCTTGGTAGCAGAGTATCCTGAACATTTCTCAGGTGTTATGGCCTCAAATACAGGCTTACCCACCGGCGAGCACCTTCCGTCAGAAGCCTTTTTACAATGGCGACGGTTTTCGCAAGAGGTTCCTGTATTTCCGCCTGCGGGTATCGTCAAAGGCGCAACTGTATCAACACTTTCTGAAACTACTCTTGCCGCCTATGATGCGCCGTTTCCCACCGAGGCTCACAAAGCAGGTGCTCGCCAGTTTCCTCTATTGGTACCGGCAACGCCAGACGACCCTCAAACTCATGAAAATCGAAAAGCCTGGCGTGCATTAGCAAATTTTGACAAACCATTTATCACAGCCTTTAGCGACAGTGACCCTGTAACCGCTGGCGGTGACAAAATAATGCAAAACATTATTCCCGGTTGCCAAGGGATGAAACACACCACGATCAAGCAAGGCGGCCACTTTGTTCAAGAAGACAAAGGACCCGAGCTAGCAAGGTTACTGGTTCAATTTATTCAATCAACACACAACTTATAGGACATAAATGCCATGGATCCATTATTGAATTTCTCTAACCTAACCGTACTAATTACCGGAGCCGGCAGTGGCTTTGGATTGAAACTGGCAGAAGGTTTGGCCAGCCGAGGGGCAAATTTAGTGCTGTCAGACATTAACGAAGAAAATTTAGAAAACACCAAACAATCAGTTTCAACGCAAACGCAAGTTGTGGCGCTGGCCGGTGATATCTCTTCTGAGTCTCTCAACAAAAAACTGGTTGAATTAGCCTTGAGCACGTTTGGGCAATTGGACATTGCAGTAAATAATGCTGGCATCGCACATGATCCGGCTCCTGTGCACGAAATGACCGAAGAAGTTATCGACAAACAGTTTGGCGTTAATGTTAAGGGTGTTATGTTTGGTATGAAGTATCAACTTCCTGTAATGCTAAAACAGAAGGGAGGTCACATACTTAATGTGAGTTCATTAGCTGGCCTTGGCGGAGCTCCAAAAGGAGGTGCATACGCCGCAGCCAAGCATGCAGTATCAGGAATTACCCGAACTGCTGCGATTGAGTACGGCAGAAAAAATGTAAGAGTCAACGCAATATGCCCCTTCTACAGCCCCACTAATATTCTTAATGTCGACGGCTACAATACACCAGAAGCACAACAACAACTTGCCATGGGCAGCCCAATGAAACGTCTAGCCGACCCTCAAGAGGTGGTGAATACTATGATGCTTATGTTGTCGCCCGGTAACAGCTATATGAATGGCCAAACTATTGCGGTAGACGGCGGCGTTACTGCTTGGTAAAGCCTCTTTCTATGGAATAACTTCACTTGGGTATAAAAATAAATACCCATGTATGAACGATTGCATTTTGTTCGAGTAATCAATGCGCTTTAATGAACTTGAACAAACAAACAAGCCGACCGTCGAAGCGGTTTAGCCGCTTCCTCAGTCAGTTTTATCGCCTTGGAGCATGCAGTGAAGTCTTTCAAAATAATGTTAGCCACCCTAGCTTTAACCACCTTAAGTGCTTCTGTTTGTGCCGTTCCCTCTCAAGCTGGTTCCGAAGACAGCTATTCAGCTTCTAATACACAATCTGTTAAAAAGCAGCGTTCGAACTCTGTGACTCTCAGAATCGTTGAATCACGGACGCAACAACCAAGATTGACTGGACCAAATGACAGTAATCAGAGAGTCCTTTTAATTGCCCCTACCTTGGTATCACAAACCGACGAATAAAACACTGTGATGTAAAACCAAGAAGCTAGCACGCAAGTTCTTCTTCAGCAGTAATCGGTCACTTTTACCCATAAATGGGCTAAATCCCCTTAGATAGCGATAAAATGTGCTGCACCGCAATTTTGTTTGGCTTATCCTGTAATTCAATTTTTCCAATAACTAGAAACTTAATTTATGCGCAAACGACTTTCTTCTTTCGCAGTGCGAACTTTGGCCTCAGCTTCCATTCTCGCGTTGTCTTCTTCTATTGCTCACGCCACGGTTGTTTTTGTTGAAACAAATATAGGCAACTTTGAAATTAATCTCACTGACGAAGATACCCCAGAAACTGTAGCTAATTTCCTACGTTATGTTGAAGCAGAGCGATATACAAATGTGATCGTTCACCGCTCAATTAATAACTTCATCACCCAAACTGGCGGTTACACTTTCAACAGTGAAACCGGTACTTTAGAAGTTGTTGATTCTTTTGATCCTGTAGTCAATGAGCCGGTTTTTTCTAACGTACGTGGCACCATTGCAATGGCCAAACTTAGTGGAGATCCAGACAGTGCTACCAGTGAATGGTTTATCAATCTAGCTGACAACAGTGCTAATTTAGATTTTCAAAACGAAGGTTTCACTGTTTTTGGAACTGTGATGGGAGATGGCATGGAAGTTATTGATAGTATTGCCGATATTCCAAAATACAACTCTGGTGGCGCCTTTACTGACTGGCCATTGCGCAACGACCCGCAACCGGGTGACCAGATCACATTAGACAATGTAATTCTAATAGAGTCGATTACAGTGACCGACCCCAACACGGTAACCAATCCAGACAGCAAGCCACCAACCACTAGCAATGTACCTGTTGATGAACCAACAACACCAAGTAATCCATCAAGCGATAGCGGCGGTGGCACTATGGGTTGGACAGCAGCCATTCTTGCACTTATGGTGGGTTTACGAAGAAAGTTCAAAGCCTAACGCAAGTTACATTCACAGGCCGCCTATTATTGGCAGCCTGTGAATTATTGGTTTAACATTTTGCAAAATTAATGGCTTATTAATGACGAAGCCGTCCCCCCCTACCCGTTCATTGCTACTGTTTGGCGATTCAATTTTGGCGAATTGGTATCCCTTGTTACAAAATGACTTAGATAACTGGAAAGTTACCAATAAAGCCGTGAGTGGAGAGTCAACCTCAGATCTAGTACATCGCCTTTCCACAGATTTAGTAGGTCAATACTACGATGCTGTACTTATCCACGTAGGAATAAACGATATTGCCGGTAACAGTGGCGCATACTCACAAGGCCGCACTACAGAAAACTTAGCCACCATAGTTAAAGCGGCAAAACAAATCCATGCACAGGTGTTACTGAGTAACCTGCTTCCTGTTAACACTATTCCCTGGCGTGAATGCAGCGATGTTTACGACAATGTATTGTCGTTGAATGCCGTGATAAAAAACCTCGCAGACCAAGAAAACGTCAAACTTGTAGATTTCTTCACTTGTTTAGCTAACGAAAATGGGTACTTGGATAAGGCAGACGCTAAAGATGGCGTTCACCCTAATAAACACAGCTATAACAAACTGCTGCGTCCGCTGTTAAACGCATTAGAAAATAAGGCACTTGACCCTCCACATAAAAACAGAAAAAATTAGGCTTTATCGATTTACCATACGGGCGAAATTTTGAACATTACTGTTATTCCTGTTACCCCCTTTGCACAAAACTGTTCGCTAATTTGGGACCCAACCACCATGAAAGGTGCATTGGTGGATCCAGGCGGTGACGTGGAGAAGCTCAAAAGTGCGGTGAATCAACACAAGGTAGACATAGAAAAAGTTATCCTAACCCATGGTCACCTTGATCATGTTGGCGGCACACTGGAAATTGCCAAATACTATGACGTGCCTATCGTTGGGCCTCATATTGGTGACAAATTTTGGTTAGACGCCTTGATGCAGCAAAGCCAGATGTTTGGCTTCCCCCCGGCGACGCCATTTAGCCCTACTCAATGGCTTGAAGATAATGATAAAATCACTGTAGGAACGCTTACACTCGACGTATTGCACTGCCCCGGTCACACACCAGGCCATGTTGCGTTAGTGGAGCACACCAGCAATCAAGTTATTGTAGGTGATATTATTTTCGCAGGGTCTATCGGCAGAACCGATTTTCCGCAAGGTAATCACGATCAGTTGATTAGTTCTATTAGAGAGAAACTGCTTGTCTTACCTGATGATATGAAGATATATCCCGGTCATGGCCCAACCACAACAATCGGCCATGAACGGAATACCAACCCTTATGTAGCATCTAGCCAATGGGGCTAGTTGATTCTGACTAGCTTGGTTTAAGGCGTTACCACCATTTTACCTTTAACTTGGCGGTTCATGACCTTTTCCATGGCCTCAGTAGCTCTATTTAAAGGTAGCGCCTCGTCTACGACCACCTTTACCTTACCCTGCACGTACCAACCTAGCAGCTCTTGCATATTTGCCGCAAAACCTTTGGGATCGTGTTGGGTAAATGAACCCCAAAATACACCAACGACAGAATAGCCTTTTACTAACGACAAATTCACCGGAAACTTAGGAATTTCGCCACCAGCAAACCCAACAACAAGTAACCTACCTTCCCATGCCATACTGCGGCTACACGCGTGGAAAGTATCTCCCCCAACGCATTCATACACCACATCAGCACCTTTTCCGTCTGTTGCTTCTTTGAGTGCGTCTTTTAAATCTTTTTCAGTGTAATTGATAAGGACATCTGCACCATTTTCTTTAGCTAATGCGAGCTTCTCTTCGGTAGAGCAAACGGCTATTACTTTAGCGCCCATGATTTTTCCAATTTGCACCGCCGCCAAACCGGTTCCACCCGCTGCACCGGTTACCACCAATGTTTCACCCGGCTGAAGTTTAGCGCGTTGCTTAAGGGCGTGATGTGCTGTCGCGTGTGCGGTAACCAAAGCAGCGCCTTCATTCGCGTGAATACTGTCAGGAAGAGGCATAACGTGAGTCGCTGGCACTAAAGCCTTTTCAGCATAACCACCAAGCAATGGTAGCGCGATGACTCGCTGACCTACTTTTAGATGGTTCACACCTTCCCCCAACTCTGCGATAGTTCCCGCTATTTCATTCCCCGGAATAAAAGGGAACGGCGGCTGCATTTGATACAAACCTTGTACTAGCAAGCCATCTGGAAAATTAACCCCTGCGGCTTCAATGTTAACAACAACATGCCCCTTTTTAACTACTGGGTCTGCAATGTCTTTGTATTGCAGCGCTTCTACTGGCCCAAAGGCTTCACACACAATAGCTTTCATAGTTGATCCTTTTACTTTCGAATTTCACACGTAATCATAGTGACGACCCATGGCTACGACGATTGATGAATAGTTTGATTAGCAATTTGAGCGAGTGGACGCACCATTGCACCGAGCTGCATGGCTTTCTCGCTCGAGGCATTGCCGTCGTGAGCGCGCTTTACAACCCCTTGTAAAATCGCTGCTAAACGGAAAAAGCTGAACGCTAGATAGAAAGTCCAGTTATCTATGCCGTCAATGCCTCGTCGCTCGCAATACGCTTTGATATAAGCTTGCTCTGAAGGAATGCCCAACTCATCGCGATTTAGCCCTCCTAACCCAGCAGCGTGAGCGATATTGGCAGGAAGTCTAAGTTGCATGCATTGGTAGGCTAAATCAGCATAGGGGTGGCCAAGTGTTGACAGCTCCCAATCAAGTACAGCAATCACTTTTGGCTGAGATACATCGCTCATATCAAACATCATGTTATCAAGGCGAAAATCACCGTGTACCAAACCCACTTGACCATCGTCTTGTGGAAGGTTTTGTTCCAAGTAACTTATCAACGACTCAATTTCTTCAATCCGCTCAAGTTCAGAGGCGCGATATTGTTTAGTCCAGCGACTCAACTGACGCTCGAAATAACTACCCGGCTTACCGTAATCACCTAATCCAGCAGCGTCGATATCTACGCTGTGAAGTGCGGCTAACACGCGATTCATCTCATCGTACATAGCACCGCGAGTAGTTGGCGTTTCAATTTCAGGAAGCGCACTGTTCCAGAAGATAGTGCCGTCGACAAGGGCCATAATGTAGAACATACTGCCAATGACTTGGGTGTCTTCACACAAGTGAAACACCTCTGGTACTGGCACGTCAGTTCCCGCCAAGGCTTTTATCACACGGTATTCTCTGTCTACCGCATGAGCCGACTTCAGCAGTTTACCCGGTGGCTGACGTCGCAACACAAATTCGCCCCGATCAGTGATGAGCTTAAACGTTGGGTTAGATTGCCCACCTTTAAACTTTTCCGCCGCAGTAACGGTGCCGATATTGGGGGCAAATTCCGCTAAATACGCGTTTAATTGGTTTAACTCTAAGGAATGTGCGCTCACAACCGCTCCTTTATCCGTTGTAATCTGCAATTAGGTTACGACCTAGCTGCATCATGTGAACTTGGTCTGGGCCATCGGCCAAGCGAATGGTTCTAGCGTAGGCGTACATTGCCGATAACACAAAGTCTTGACTTGTACCTGCTGCACCGTGCATTTGAATAGCTTCATCAATTACGTTGCACGCCATCGTTGGTGCAACAATTTTAATTGCCGCAATAAGGTCACGTGACACTTTGTTTCCGTAGCGATCCATCTTGTCTGCCGCTTTTAACGTAAGTAGTCGTGCTTGCTCTATGTCACAGTGCATTTTTGCGATACTTTCGCGCACAGATTGTTGCTTGCTCAAAGGCTTGCCAAAGGCCACACGTTGCTCTACCCGTTCACAGGCCATGTCTAATGCACGCTGTGCACAACCAATTAAGCGCATAC
>JALUXV010000355.1 GCA_027013165.1 Alteromonadaceae bacterium | reverse complement strand
TGATGAATACGGCCAGGTCCCAATCGCCCTTGAGCAATTTCAAAGCCTTTGCCTTCGCCGACAATAAGATTACTCGCTGGCACTCTTACGTTGTCGAATAGCACCTCGGCGTGTCCAATAGGTTCATCGTAATAGCCCATAGCAGCCATTGCTCGAACAACTGTCACACCTTTTGTGTCCATAGGGACAAGAATTTGTGATTGCTGTTGGTGTCGAGGGGCATTGACATCGGTCTTACCCATCACAACCATAATTTTACAGTTTTCGTTCATCGCACCACTGGTGTACCACTTACGGCCGTTAATGACGTATTCGTCGCCGTCGCGAGTAATTGACGTTTCTATGTTAGTAGCATCACTTGACGCCACTGCTGGTTCTGTCATTGCAAACGCCGATCGTATCTCACCGTTAAGCAGTGGCTCTAGCCAAGCTTTTTTCTGAGCATCATTGCCGTATTTAGCTAATACTTCCATGTTGCCCGTATCTGGCGCGCTACAGTTAAAAATTTCAGAACTGAACAGCACTCGCCCCATTTCTTCACATAAAGGGGCGTACTCTGCATTCGTCAAACCTGCACCATAGGGCTTATATTCTTCGGGTAGAAAAAGATTCCACAAGCCAGCATCTTTCGCTTTTTGTTTAAGTGATTGCATGATCTCAGGTGTTTTCCAGCGATTCTCACCACTCTCAACAGCGTGTATGTATTCTTTCTCAATGGGATAGACTTCTTTTTCCATAAAGTCTCTTAATTGAGCTAGCAAAGCCTGGGTCTTTTCGTTGTAATCAAAGTTCATAGTTGCCTCGGTTAACTGTAAGTAATGCCGTGTAGCCGGTCGATAACGTCAAGGTGAGGTACACTGTTAAAACTGTTAAGGTGTACTCCTTTCGCATTAGCGAAACACTGAGAAAAACTGGCGTTTCGTATTTGTAAATTCATATTGATAACCATGGGATCGTCGTAACCCAAAATATGCTTCAGCATCATGGCAATGGCGCCCCCCGAGGTCACAACAAGTGCCTTTCTAGCGCCCGAAGCTTGCAAGGTTTGAAGTATATTCAGCGTTCGTTGTTCAAACTCAGCCCAAGTCTCTTCAAGCATACTGGTATCAAGATCATTCCTTGCCCAAGCCAACATAGCTTTCTTCAATAAACGGTAATACTCAGCAGGCGGAGCACCTTCGGGGACTTGAGACTCTGGATACACCGCCAAATATGCTCTAGCAACAGCTTGAAAGTTAAATTCATTAAGATTGGAAGAAATAGTGGGTTCAGGAAGATAATCCATACCCTGCTTTATTCCCTCGGCGGTTTCTCTGTGACGCACCATGTCGCCTTGATACAAAGCATCGAAAACAACTTCTCGTTCTCGAAAGTAATTCCCCAACCACTCGGCCTGTTGTGCGCCTAATTCGCTAAGTTTGTCGTAATTCGCCTTCCCAAATGAAGCTTGGCCGTGGCGTACTAGATAGATATCCGTCATATTTTTTATACTTACCCTGTTTTCCCCAAAACCATCGACTATGCTCAATGCAAATGCCTGAGTATTACTAAACAGGTGTTGCAACGCCGGCTTGTTACATATTTGTAAAAAATAACAACCAGCATAGTAAAAAAACTGACTGCATAAGTTTAATTGATAATATGAATGTGCATTCATCATGTGAAACTATGGAATAAAGAGAGTTCTGGTTTTGAAATAGGGCTCTGGGTATGTTGGAATGACTCCGCCTTCAGGTATTCGCGGTTAAAGCCGCCAAGCTTACTCATCGGGTTAGTTGAGTATTCGCTCTTCTAACAATTATTCAGGTAAGAAGAAGACGTTTTTTATGGTAAGGAACAAGGTTCGATTATTGACTGGTGTATTGTGCTCGGTCACCCTAGTGTCAGCTGTGGGAGCACAAGAAGAAAACGAAGAAAATGTTGAGGGTTTGGAACGCATTATTGTTCAAGCGCAAAAGACGTCTCAGAACTTACAAGAGGTTCCCGTAGCAGTTTCTGTTTTTTCGGGGACAGCGCTGGAAGAAACCGTTTCTTTGGATATTTTTGATATTCAGAACTACGTTCCTGCATTTGCCGCATTTCAAAGCCAAAGTGTTACCAACTCAAGTTTTTCTGTACGCGGGGTTGGTACGTCATCACAAAACTTTGGCTTTGAATCATCTGTGGGCCTTTACGTTGACGGTGTTTATCGCTCTAGACAAAATGCCCTTATCAACGACCTTATCGATATTAGCACCATAGAAATTCTCAGAGGGCCACAAGGCACCTTGTTCGGAAAAAACACACCTGCGGGCGCAGTCACCATTAATACGGTTGCACCGGGTTTCGACAGTAGCGGCTTTGCAGAGCTGGTATTAGGTAACGACAATCTGATTCGATTAGCCGGTGCAAAAGATCTTACTCTGATAGACGATACACTTGCGATGCGTATCAGTGGTTTTAAAACCAAAGGTGATGGCTTTGTTACAGAAACTGAGTCCAACACCACGTTAAATAACAGAGACCGATGGGGGGCTAAACTTCAGCTGCTATATACGCCATCAGCGCAGACTTCAGTAAGAATTATTGCCGACTATGGCGAGCTTGACGAGAGATGTTGTGCAGCATTGACATGGCAAGGAAACTTAACGGCCAATGACATCCCGGGGAAATTTGGTACTGACGCTATTTTGGTTCAGCCTCCTTTCAATGCAACCTTGTACACTAAAGCCGACTACTACGATTTTACCACCTCGCTGTCACAACCGCCTTTGTCACAGATGGAGGATCAAGGGCTTTCAGTGCAAATTGATCATGAATTCTCTGACGCGCTGTCTTTGGTGAGTATTTCTGCGTATCGCAGTTTTGACAGTCTAGATATTATCGACACTGATTTTTCTAACGCTGACCTGCTAACGGCGACTAATGACGCTAGCCAGCAATCATTCTCACAAGAACTGAGACTCAATTACACCACCGATAAAGCACG
>JALUXV010000354.1 GCA_027013165.1 Alteromonadaceae bacterium | reverse complement strand
CATATTCTTTTGCCTCAGTTGCACTCAAGAAGTTATCACGGTCTGTGTCACGCGCGACTTTTTCATAGTCTTGACCAGTATGGTCCGCCATAAGGCGATTCAATTTCTCTTTAATAGACAGAATCTCTTTCGCGTGTATTTCAAAATCAGATGCCTGACCTTGGAAGCCACCAAGCGGTTGGTGAATCATTACGCGCGAGTTAGGTAGACAGTAGCGCTTACCTTTTGCTCCTGCAGATAGTAGAAATGCGCCCATGCTTGCAGCTTGGCCCATACATACTGTACTCACGTCTGGCTTGATAAACTTCATCGTATCGTAAATTGCCATGCCAGCAGTTACCGAACCGCCTGGGGAGTTAATGTATAAGAAAATATCTTTCTCTGGGTTTTCAGCTTCTAAGAACAACATTTGAGCAACGATGAGGTTGGCCATGTGATCTTCAACTTGTCCTACCAAGAAAATTACGTTTTCTTTCAATAGGCGAGAATAAATGTCGTATGAGCGCTCACCTTTAGAGGTTTGCTCAACAACCATAGGAACAAGTGCATTCATTGGGTCAAACGGGGTATTAGTCATAGCTACCTTGATTATCTAGCGTTAAAAACAAAAATGCTCGGAAGGCTCCGAGCATTTAAGCAGTTGCTGATGGGTTAAGTCAATCAGACAGTAAAAAATTACGCCTGTTTGTTCATAACCTCGTCAAAAGCTTTTGTTACTTCGGTAACATTTGCTTGCTCAAGAACCCACTCAATAGCTTGCTCTTCAAGTGCAACGTTTTGCATTTGCTGCATAAGCTCTTGGTTGTTGTTGTAGTATTCTACCACTTCTTGTGGGTCTTCGTACGCTGAAGCAGCAGTTTCGATCATCTCGTTAACTTTCGCTTCATCAGCTTTAAGCTCGTTTTGCTTGATCACTTCACCAAGGATAAGGCCGATTGAAACACGACGCTTAGCATTGTCAGTGAAGAGTTCAGCTGGAAGCTCAGGAAGGTTTTGACCACCGCCTTGTTGGCTGAAACGCTGCTTCGCTTGTTCACGCAGAGCGTTAACCTCTTGGTCGATAAGCGCTTGAGGAATATCAAATTCGTTTGCTTCAACAAGTTTAGCGATAACGTCTTCTTTAACCTGCGCTTTTAACGTTTGGTTAAGTTCACGTTCCATGTTCTTACGAACTTCAGCTTTAAGCGCGTCTACACCGCCTTCTTCAACACCGAAAAGCTTGGCAAATTCTTCGTCTACTTTAGGTAGAGATTGGCCTTCCACTTTTTTCACGGTTGCTTGGAATACCGCTTCTTTACCTTTTAGGTTTTCAGCGTGATAATCTTCAGGGAAAGTCACTTCGATAGTCACTTCTTCACCCGCTTTCGCGCCAACCAACGGCTTTTCGAAACCAGGAATCATGCGGCCTTGACCCAGTTCTAGTGCGAAATCTTCAGCTTTACCACCTTCGAATTCTTCACCGTCAACCGTGCCTACGAAATCGATGATAACTTTGTCATCTTTTTTCGCTTTACGCTTAACTTCTTTCCAGCTAGCGTGCTGCTTTTGCAGGGTTTCCATCATGTTATCTAGATCTTCGTCAGTAATGTCTACTACTGGCTTTTCAATCTCGATATCGCTTACACCTTTCACTTCTACTTCAGGGTAAACTTCAAATGAGGCGACAAATTCAAGATCTTGTCCGTCTTCATCTTTCGTTAATTCAAACTTTGGCATGCCAGCAGGTTGAATTTTTTCCTGAACGATAGCTTGGTAGAAGTTTTGCTGCATTACGTCGCCAGCAACTTCTTGGCGAACCGCTTGGCCGAAACGTTTTTTAATTACGCTTACTGGAACTTTTCCTGGACGGA
>JALUXV010000353.1 GCA_027013165.1 Alteromonadaceae bacterium | reverse complement strand
TTTGGTTTGTTGCTTTACGCCTTACGAGCGTCGTCGTTGAAAAGCCCTGGTAGCTACAACGCATTTTCTCGTGAAGTGATGCTAATGGGAAATAACGTATTTTTGTGTGCCGCTACCATAGTGGTGTTGCTGGGTACGCTATTACCTTTAGTGCACAAAGAACTGGGGCTAGGCAGTATTTCTGTTGGAGCGCCTTTCTTTAATCAAATGTTTACGCTACTTATCGTGCCATTCGTATTGATGTTGGGGCTAGGCCCGCTAACTCGTTGGAAACAACAACGGGTTTCTGCTCTAAAGAATCAAATGCTTATTGCCGCTGGCTTGGCAATAAGTGCCGGCCTTTTAGTTAACTTTGCCTACGACACCCCAAGTTATATGGGGATACTAGGCATGATATTGGTATTTTGGATTTTGGTCACAACGGTGCAAGAAGTTCTGCAGCGGTTGTCTGCATTGCCCACTGATACGGGGGCATTGTCGAAACTTCGAACGCTAACCCCCAGTCACTGGGGAATGGTTTTAGGCCATGTTGGGTTTGCAATTAGTATTATCGGTATTACTCTGGTTTCAAACTACGAATCAGAACGTGATGTGCGTATGGAAGTGGGCGAAACGGTGTCTTTAGGCGGGTATGATTTCACATTTGTTGATGTTCTTGATGCTAATGGGCCTAACTACACCGCTGATGCCGGTGTCTTCGATGTCACTCAAAACGGTGAGTCTGTCGCTAGATTAACACCTGAAAAGCGCCTTTATACGGTACAGCGCATGCCAATGACAGAGGCGGCTATTCATTCAACCATTAGCCGTGATTTGTTCATTGCCATGGGAGAGCCTTTAGATGATGGTGCCTGGGCTATTCGTATTTATATCAAACCCTTTGTGGTGTGGCTGTGGGCCGGTGCCGTGGTGATGGCAATAGGGGGAATTTGCTCCATTTCTGACAAGCGCTACCGAATGGCAAAATCGAAAAAAATAAAGGCGACATTAGCAAAAATAGTTAAATCGAGTAGCCCCTCTACGCAAGGAGAAGCGCAATGAAAAAAGCGCCACTGGTTATTATTCCACTTGTGTTGTTTAGCTTACTTGTTGTGTTTCTATTTAAAGGGCTTTTTTCCGACCCTAGAGCGCTTGACTCTCAGGTAAAGGGAAAGTCACTTCCGCCTTTTTCTTTGCCAGATTTAATGCAGCCAGAGATAACGTATGAACCCGCTGATTTAAAAGGCGAAGTGACTATCCTTAATGTGTGGGGCGTATGGTGCGTAACGTGTGCGGTGGAAATGCCGTATTTAACGCACTTAAAGCAAGAAGAGAATGTGCACATTGTGGGGTTGTATTTTGATCAGGATTTAGACCCCGATTTTGGTACAAAAACGCTGACGCGGGTACAACAAGAAGTTACAGATATGCTTAGCCGATATGGCAACCCCTATGCGTTTAATATTTTCGACGTGTATCGCGACACCTCTTTGGATTTAGGGGTCACAGGCGCACCTGAGCATTTTGTTATCGATGCCAATGGTATTATTCGTATGCATCATATTGGTGATATTAATGAACGCGTATGGTCGTCAAAAATTGGCCCCCTGTATCGCGCACTGGTGGCTGAGGCTAAACAAAATAAGGAAGGTGGTGAATGAGGTTTACGCTCTTTTCTTTGTTACTTTTCATGTGTGCTGCTTCGTTTGCCGCAGAAGATAATTTTTCTTTCGACACACCTGAGCAGCGTGCTCAGTTTTTATCACTGACAAGTGAACTTCGCTGCCCGATGTGTCAAAACCAAAACATAGCTGACAGCGATGCGATGATCGCCCACGACATGCGGCGCAAGGTGTATACCTTGTTAAAGC
>JALUXV010000352.1 GCA_027013165.1 Alteromonadaceae bacterium | reverse complement strand
CACTTTCATTGGTTCAGAGTAAAAAACGGCCGGATTATAAAGGATTTTTGCATCACATTTATAGCTTTTTATGCACAAACTGATGCTCAGTTTTCCCAATCACGGGCCAATAATAAATAATAACCTTAAATATCAACAACTTAATTAAAGCCGATATTTTTTTAACCAATACACAATCACACCTCTTTTGAAGTGCGAATTACGGTAACGGTTACTTCATCCCTATCGTGATAGAGATGTCTAACGCGTATGTTAAACGTATCACTTGTCTCGTTTAAACACGCCTTAACTGCTTGCATTGCTTCGCTTACGGTTTCAAAGCGGCGTTTCATCGGCAGCTTCAAATTAAAAATGGCGTGGGTTGTCCAACCTTTGACTAACCAATTCGCCATGAGCTTAGCAACTCTATCGGGTTGTTCGATCATATCACAAACCAGCAAATCTACACGGCCATATTGTGGTTTATAGGTAAAACCGTCTGCTGCATGATGTTCGACCAATCCGGTTTTCATTAAACTCTCGTCCACTAAGCCGTTATCTATGGCCTCAACGTACATTCCCCGCGTCACTAACTGATAGCTCCAACCACCAGGGCATGCCCCCAAGTCTACGCCGCGTGCACCCTCACGAAACACGAGTTTTCGCTCTTTGTCGGTAAGCATATTTACAATGGCGTCTTCTAGTTTTAGCGTAGATCTACTCGGTGCCTCTGCTGGAAACTTTAAGCGACAAATCCCCAAGTGGTGGGGAGACGAGTGCGAGGGATAACTGTATCCAATATAACAGGCAGAAAAGCTCTCGAAGAAAATATGTAGTTTTGGTTTATTAATGTTTTCTTTGGGAAGCAAAATACCTTTCTTTCTCAAGGCTTGTCGCATAGGAACGGTAAATTTCCGACAAAACTTTGCCAGTGTTTTTCCGTCTTCCGTATCTGGGTATTCAACATCGAATACGCCGAATGTAAAATCTGGAACTTCGCAATCGTCAAGCAGCGCTAACAACTGCCCTACTCTGTCCTCTTTCTCTAAATGCTGTGTACTTGCAAACACAGCAATGAGCTGTCGCGGAAATACAGTGTGGTCGATTGCGTATGCTTGCGCCGCATTATCAAGGGTGTTTGCGTCGTACAGTTGAAACTTGGTAAAGCCCTGTTTTGGCACAAAGTCGGGATATCCATAAATGCCCCGCTCGCTGTATAGGGAAGTCAGCTCATTGGCGGTATCATTCTCATACCCAGGGCGGCAATACGCCAGCATACTATTCATCGAAAGCACCAATCTTGAGCGATATCACCACACATAGCCAGCCAATGATAAACCCCACTCCACCGACAGGAGTTATCGGCCCAAACAGTTTGATACCTGTCACAACAAGCATATACAAGCTGCCACTGAACAATAAAACCCCTACCAAAAAGGCGGTAGCAGCACGATTTAACCATTTAACACTAGCCACACTTTGCAAGCTGGGTAAGGCTAAAATTGCCAATGCATGATACATTTGATACCGAACCGCTGTCTCAAATGTTGCCAGTTGCGCTGTAGTTAACACACTTTTTAAACCATGGGCGCCAAATGCCCCCAATATGACCGCGAGCCCACCCAGAAGGGCGCCGATCATGACTAGATTTTTTTTAATCATCATTTGAGGAATTCACCTATGTAGTTATTGATTAAGGTGATTTAAGACAAACTTGCTTGCTAATGTTGCAGCCTGCTCTAGATTACCTTCTAAAGTGCGACCACTTGCCTTGCGCGGTTTTAAACTGTGGTCCCCATCTATCATAAATTCACAATTGACCGCAGACGACAGTGAGTAACCTAGCACTTCAGTTTGGGTACCAAAAGTATCTCGCTCT
>JALUXV010000351.1 GCA_027013165.1 Alteromonadaceae bacterium | reverse complement strand
CCATTTCAATACTCAAAATTGTTTCAATTTCGCTTTTTTGCGCGCCGCCGACAAACACTCCCGTTTCAAACTGAGTGGTAGGATGATAGGCGGTTCGGCAGGTAATCACCCCACACTCGGTTACCCTGGCGTAGCGCTGGCTAAAGCCCACTTGCGGCGACGTTTCTACACGCTCTTTGTCTACCATGGTTTCTCTATCTGTAACCACGAACCAATCATAACCTTTCAGTAACGTGAGTTCAGCAGCCCTTAACATAGCGTAATCCATCGCCTTGGCTTTATCCGACCCTTTAGCTTTGAAGTGCACCCGGTATTGGGTCTCACTCATCTGCGATTCAGTGTAACCAAAACCACCCTGAGTGGCTTCTCTGTAATCAGGTTGACTTGCGCAACCCGCCATTAACAACACAACCAATATCATACTCAATTTAATTTTCATGAGACTCTCCTTCGGCGGTAGACACCACCTGCCATTGTTGTTTAATCGCTTGCTGCTCTTGTTGATGGTTGAGCGGCAGCGACAGCATCATTTTGTCTAACTCATTTTCAAAGACGTTCGATGCACTGGCCGTTTGATATTCGCCACGCATTGGCGAGACCAAAAAGGTCTCAGTGGCTTTCAGCTGCCAGTTACCTTGCTTGTTTTTACAAGCAATCATTACATTTAGTTCATCATTGCTCTGCACTTGGGCTTGACGACAATAATTGTGCTGAGTATCTTCAAAAGACAATTGCGGGGTAATGCGCTTGCCCGAGGCCAACGTGATGGTGGTACCACTGTGCACCGTATTCAACGCTTCAGACACATTCGCCCAGTAGCTGGATTGCTGTGATTCCTTGCTGTCGAGTTGGAAAAAACTCAACCCTGCTACAACAGCAAGACTGGCGGCTATTGCCAACGGAAATGTCCACGACTTACGCTTGGTAGGCCGCATACCAATGTGTTTCAACGTTGCAGAACCATCAAATTGCCGTTCAGTATCGGCGAACGGCAGTTCCTTGCGCGTCACTTGGGTGTGCTTTGTGTTATTGCCGTGAGTCGCATCCATGCTGTGCTGCCCCAACAAATGAACAACAGCAGCTGGCAAAGGTCTTCGGGTAGCCACATCAGCCGCTTTTTTTACTACCATATCCACTTGTGCCAGCTCAGCGAGACGGTCGGCTAAGGCCAAATCTTGTGCCATGGCATCCCTCACTCGCTCCATATCACCAGCAGATAGCGCGTTATCTAAAAACGCTGAAAGCATGTCATCGGTAATCATTAGGACAATACCTCGTTATTCGCGCGTAACACGTTACTTAGCTTGGCTCTCGCCCTTGCTAGTCGGCTCATAATAGTACCTGTAGGCACCTCCAGTACGGCTGAGGCGTCACGATAACTCATGCCTTGTACGGCAATAAGAGACAAGGTTTCTCTTTGTTCATTGGGTAAATCATCCATGGCTTTAGTCACTTGCCTTAGCGTAATTTCGCTGGTTAATGCAGTATCTAAGGCCCCTTGTTCTTGGGCACGTAATTCGGGAGAAGCGGCCGCTTGCGTTCGTACTTTTTGTGCGCGGTATTCGTCTATCCAAATATTACGACACACCCTAAATGCCCATGCCATCAATGTGGCCTCTTGGGGTAAAGGCTTGCTAAGTAGCTTTTCAACCGTTGCCTGCAGTAAATCGTCTGCATCATGCATATTTCCAGTGAGCGAAAATGCAAACTTTCGCAAAGATGGAACTAAATCGGTAAGTTCTTCATTCATTTTGTTTACCCGTGTTCTTAACACTCTTTCACTGATAACGAGTGAGTTCGCAATTTATTCCCTAGATCATGGAATTTTTTTGTTGGCGAACCGTTATTAAGGAAACCCT
>JALUXV010000350.1 GCA_027013165.1 Alteromonadaceae bacterium | reverse complement strand
TTCTGTCAAAGGAACCTAACAATTTTAATGGTTCACAAATAACGCATTTCTCTATCGAGTTCTGGGTTCACTATGTCAATGTTCGACTAGGAAAATACCACACACCTCCACAACCTTATGTCTCGTCAAATTGAACGAAGCAGTTCCTACCTTTCTCTTTTGCTTGGTACAAAGCTTTGTCGGCGCACTTTACAATGCTCTCTTTCGTGCTCCCTGCATTCATTCGTGCCCAAAAGAAGCCAATTGAGCAAGTCACCCACGGGCCTGCTTTTCCCTTGCCATGAGGAATAGATTGTTCTTGCCATTGTTCCAGTAGTTGTTTTGCAAAACCGTGGCACTGGGACTCTGTTACATTAGAGGTCACAACAATAAATTCCTCACCGCCATATCTAGCCACAATGTCGGTCTCTCGCTTGAAAATCGCAGTGAGGTTACGGGCTTGTTGTTGAATGACTTTATCGCCCTTTACATGCCCATAACCGTCATTAAAATCTTTGAAATAGTCAAGGTCGATGACGAAAACACATAATGGATTTTCTCCACGTTGTGCTCACTTAAACTGATTTGTGAATCTAGCCTCATAGGTTCTTCTATTGAGGAGAGAAGTTAAGGGGTCGGTTTCACTGAGTGTAGTTAGCTTGTCGTTCAGATCTGTTAGTTTTCTAATGCCACTCTCAATTCGGTAGGTCCCCAACAAGCCAATAAATAAACTCATCATCACAAATCCTATGTTAATCCCGGTGTAGTCTCCATATATTGGATACAACAACACCATAACCACAAACCCAGTTAATGTGGCGGCGGAAAATACCATGGCAAACTTAAATGACATGCGGAACACAAACATTGAAAAAAGGCTATACATCACAGTGCCTTCATAAGAAAACACGACACCGGCTTGTTCCCAACATTGAATGATCAACCAATAGTTTATGAAAATTATCGACAACATAGTTGCGGATAATGCTTTTTGGTAGTACTTGGCAAAGTTGGGTAAGAAGGTAGCGGCAAGCAATAGAAAACACACAGGGAATTGCATGGTGATTCGTGATTCAATGTAGGTTGTGTGGAGTGATTCTGGCAGAAATGCCAAGTCGGTGAACATAAATGCTACCAGCATTGATGTGCCAGTAATGATGAAAAGTCGTATATGTTTTAGTGTTAGTGTAGTTTCACCAACCAGAGCTTTTGTAAACTTCAATATTGCACGGGCCGTTGTTTACCGTTTGATCTTGCTTTAAAAGATAGCAAAAATCTCGTGCAATATCGTTTAATTTACTAAGGCGATCATTAACCCTCTGTGTAATAAAAGGGCTACAGTCATTCTGATTGTAGCCCACATTATCAAACGCAGCTTTTGTGGCGATGGAAGCCAATAATAAAAATAAAAACACCAAAGAAAAGCAGCGTAGAGGGAGCATTTACAGTAGCCAAAGTAAATGAAAAGTCATCAAAAATGATGCCTTCTGCTAATATGTCGAACGCTTGATAAAACTCAACTCTGTGAATGTTTGCTGCATTCACAGTTAACGTATAAAACTCGTTGAAGCCCGTGGACGTGCCAACTACCTGTTGTGCATCGACTTGGACTCCATCGCTGTCAAAAGCAACTAAAGCAAAACCGTTAACTCCTACATCTAACCCCTTAATACTTACACTAGACACAGCGTTGCTAAAAATAGCTTGTAAAGGCTCACTTGCATCGTGAGCTGCACCGTTCACATGGACAATAGTGTTGCTGCCAGAACCTCCTGCTAAACCCCCTTGTAGAGTAACAAGTGCATCGACAAAAGTGACACCTAAACTCGAGTAAAAATTATCGAGTAGCGTGCTTGGTGTGGCATCTTCAAAATTAATACTGATGACAGTTGCGTTTGCAGAGTTTGCTAGAAATAAAAAGCTTATTATGGCGACAAGAACTTTCTTCAAAACACTTTCCTTATGTAGTAGTTAAGCAGTATGAAAAAAAGCATAAAATACACCAGAACTATAACTTGTTGATACTTAGTCATAAACATTAAAAGTAAAGTGAAGATAGTATTGGGGTGTTTAAAAAGTGGACACTTCTCAGGCTCGCCACAGTACAATTTCACACCTACTACTTGCCTTAGTTCGCATTTATAATGCAATGTGAAGGCGTAATAATTTGGGAGTCACCATGCGTTTATTACACACCATGCTACGGGTGGAGAACCTTGAAGCATCGTTACATTTTTACACCGAGCTTATGGGCATGCGTTTGTTACGTACGTCAGAAAACAAGCAATACGAGTACACTTTAGCGTTTGTCGGTTATGGCGATGAAAGCGACACCACTGTGCTCGAACTCACCTATAACTGGGGAGAAAACACTTACGACAAAGGTACAGCCTTTGGGCATTTAGCCATCGGTGTTGACGACATTTACGCCGTTTGCGAAACCCTAGAAGCCAACGGCGCAGACGTTTATCGTAAGCCCGGACCTGTAAAAGGCGGCAGCACAGTAATTGCTTTTGTACGCGACCCCGATGGCTACGCCATTGAGCTAATCGAAGGAAGATAAAATATCAAAGCGCTAGTGCAGCATCACTTCGATAACTAAAGCACTATACAGGAGAGGGAGCAATGCACTTTTTATAGCCGTCCGAGGCAGGGATGCCGAGGCCGAGCCCACACGGACGTGTTCATGGCGTGCAATAAAAAGTGTATCGCTTCCTCTCCTCATGTTCGCTTCAACCCAAAGAGTTGTAACAAAACGTGGCTGTGCCTTGTTATCTGCCAGTAAATGCATACATCATTGGTATATGAGGCATTAGGAAAAGATACAAGGCATGCAAAATCGTTGGTCGGCGCTGGTGGATAAAGCGGCTCAGGTAGCTACTACGTCGAGTAATAAACTGGCTGATATTGTGACTAAGCAAACCCATAGGTTTACCTTAACGGGGTTGAGTCGCAGTGGTAAGTCTATGCTGTTCACCAGTATTTTGACCATGCTTAAATCGCGCAATGACGAAGGCTATGTATGTTTACCTTTGCTGCGAACCCTACCGCCAGAAGATATTATTTTTACCCGAATTGAGCCTCTTGAAGGCTTTAAGCCCTTTCCTCTTACATTGAGTTTAGAGGCGTTGGCCAATCAAGAATGGCCCGCCCCAACCGACGAAGCCTACGGTTTTAAGCTGATTATTCGGGTGCAAGAAACCCATAGCGTAAAGCGAAAGTTGCTACCTCACACCGACGTAATTTTTGAGTTTGTGGATTACCCCGGGGAGTGGTTAACCGACTTGCCTATGCTAAGCAAAAGCTATGCTCAGTGGTCTGATACTGCTTGGGCGCAGCTCAGCAGTGGGCCGCAACAATACTATGCTGAAGAGTGGAAGGCGTTTGTAAATCGTTTTGATTTTGAAGTACCGCCAACACGGGAACGTATAGGCGAATTAGTGGAATGTTATACCCGTTATTTGAAAGTGGCGAAAAGTAACGGTATTTCCATGCTTCAACCCGGTAGCTTTTTGTTAGATACCTCGGAATTTGACCGTTTTGAACACGGCTTCGCGCCACTGCCATCAAGCATTACCAGTGATATTTCTCACCCGTGGTTTGAGGTGTTTAACGCGCATTATCAAAAGTTTGGCAAAGACTGGTTATCACCCATCAAAGAGGACGTATTCAAAGAAACCGAGAAGCAGATCATTCTCGTAGATCTATTTGAAGGATTGAATCACAGTCGCCAGCATCTGTATCAATTAAAAGAAACCCTCAGCCATTTGGCCGATGCCTTCGTGTACGGCAAGCAAAGCTGGTTTGCTAAGCGTTTAGGTAAATCACCTAAAATAGGTAAGGTGGCTTTTGTTGCGACAAAATCTGACCTGTTACCCGCTGGTGAGCACGACAATCTACTGGCTCTGCTTGAACAAATTACTGAAGGTGCGCGGGCAAAATTTGCCGACAAACCTATCGCCTTTGAGCATTTTCTAGTGTCGGCTATCAAAGTGACCGACGAGGGCAGCACTTCACAAGCGTTGCGATATCAAGATAAAGACCTTGGCTATGTTGAAGCCACTTTTGAAAGCGTACCTACCCGACTGAAAGACATGGAATCTGATGCTCACTTTCCTGTACTCAACGTGGCTGTGCCCAAAGATTTCAAAGCCCGCATATTGGCTGGCCGCGGACTCGACCGATTATTCCAGTACTTACTCACCAATGAGGAGCAAAGTGATGGCAAAAACTAATAATTCCGACACCAACACCGTAGAATCCGTGCCTAAACCTGCCTATCGAGCAAAAATAGTTCAGCAGCCATTGGATATAGCGCCTCCTGAACAAGCCTTGCCCGAGCGCATTGAGCCCGAGCGATGGCAACCTCCGGTGAAAAAATCCCGACTCTCTGTTGGCTTTGCCACTCTTGGTCTGGCGTTGACTACGGTGATTGGATTTATGTTGTTTGATGCGGTAACTACCCTTACGTCAAATGCTGCCCAATACCCGATTATTACTAGCTTTCTGGGTATTATGCTCACTGGTGTGGTGGGTGGATTAGGTTACCTATCAGCACGGGAGTATTTGGGGTATCGTCGAGTAAATAGCGCATTACTTGATTCCAGCGACATTCAACTACTGGAGCAACAAAGCAAAGCCGGTGAATCGTTAGACGTGGCTCAGGTTGCTCATGTGATAGACCGTCACGGTACGCATTTTTCGGCTGACTCTTATGCGGCGTTTTGTTATCAGCGTTACTTGTTGCACATTCATGTAGACATGACAGGTAATGAACGTTTGGCACTGTATCACGATAACGTAACGCAAAAGGTGCAGAAAAAAGCCCGTGAAGTGCTCAATCAAGAAGCTGTTACTGCGGGAAGCATGGCGTTTATTAGCCCCAATAACTTACTGCAGACTGCGGCAATTTTGTGGGTAAGTTTTCGTACTATTCGCAAGGTGGCACAAGTATACGGCCTTAAACCCAGCGCTTCTGGTAACTGGAAACTAATGGGAGTTTTGGCACAGAACATTGCAGCTCAAGGTATTGTTGATTTAGCCACCGATGAAATTATGAGCCAAGTGAGTGGAAGCTTGTCGGCTAAGTTCGTCGAAAATGCTGCGGAAGCCGTTGCCGCTGGCGCACTGAATGTGCGCCTTGGTAAAGCCTTGATGAAGTTACTCAAGTAACCCGAGTTCAGGTTACGTAACGTCGTTAACTACCTGATACTGGCTTCGCAGATAGGTTTTGTTGTTTACGATTAACGCGAGCTCGTTAACGGCGTGCTCAATATCAGCAAAGCGCAAGTAAAGCGGGGCAAAGCCAACGCGTAATATGTCAGGCGCTCTAAAATCGGCGATAACGCCTTTGTCTATCCACGCCTGACAAATTGCATAAGCCTCGGGGTGAGAAAACGCCAACTGGCTACCTCGCTCCGCCGCTGCTGGGCTTGCTAAAGTAAAAGACTCTGCGAGTCCATGCGCTTCAAGCTTAGCTAAAAAGTATGCTTGTAACTTGGCCGACTTATCTTCAATTAACGCCATGTCGGTGTTGTCAAATACCGACAGAGCAGCGTCTAGCACTTGCATACCAATCACGCCTGGCGTGCCGCACAAATTGCGTTTAACTGAATCGTGGGGTGTATATTCATGAGAAAACGCAAACGGAGTACTGTGTCCCATCCAACCTGACAATGGTTGTTGATAACGGGCTTGATGGCGCTCAGCAACGTAGACAAAGGCAGGAGAGCCAGGCCCACCGTTAAGGTATTTATACGTACAACCTACCGCAAAATCTGCGTTGGCCTCATCGAGGTGAACTGCAAATGCGCCAGCGCTGTGAGCGAGATCCCACAAGGTTAAAATGCCTTTTTCATGGGCTGCTGCGGTAACCGCGGTTATGTCTTGCTTGCGTCCAGAACGAAAATTTACTTGAGTGAGCATCAGTACAGCAATGTCATCATGAAGCTGTGATGCAACGTCATTCTCGTCAATAAATTGAATTCTGTATTCGTCACCAAGGAGTGACAACAACCCTTCTGCCATATAGATGTCGGTAGGAAAGTTGTCTTTTGTGGTAGCGATAGTTTTTCGCTCTGGCGACATTTTTATCGCCGCACTCAAGACCTTGAATAGGTTGGTGGAAATAGTATCGCAACACACTACTTGGCCTGCTTTTGCACCGATCAGGCGACCAATTTTGTCACCAACGCGACTTGGTAAGTCAATCCATTGATGCTTGTTCCAGCTGGTGATCAGATCATCACCCCATTGGTGCTCAACCACTGCTTGAGCCGCTTGTTTACACGCGGTAGGAAGAGCGCCTAGCGAATTACCATCCAAATATACCGTATTAGACGGGAGTGAAAATAAGGACCGTTTGTCTGCTAAAACGTCTTCTCTGTCGAGTACTACAGCGTCTGACATAAACTACTCTTCTTTAATAATGGTTAAAAACTGCCTGAACGATGGGGTTTCTGGGTGCAGCCAGTCAAAGTGCCCGCCACCATTCACTATCATAGCGGTAGCATTGCTTAAATAAGCGTGTTTTACCGGCACAATATTGTCTTGGTCACCGTGAAGTGTTACGAACGTACCTGTGTTTTCGGTCAAACGTGGTGTGGCATCGGCGTAATCGTCGGCTTTTTCAGCAGGTGTGCCGTCAAAAAATGCAGGTGTAGCGGTTTGGCAGCTGTTTTCGCCCACCGCATAGGTGGCTACATCGGTAATCGCCGCTAGGCCAATCACTTTATCAAACGCTGGCATTTCGGCGTTATCCTGCCGGCCAGCAAGCAATGCTAAATGACCGCCAGCGGAATGCCCTGCAAGTACCTTTTTCATCGGTATGGTTGTTTTTTGCCAGTAGGTCGATAGTTGAGACAGGGCATTGGTAATATCATTAAAGGTACCGGGCCAACCACCGCCTTCATCACCTGTTCGGCGATAGGAGATAACGTAGACATCTATGCCCTGACTAGCAAGTGACGAATACATGCCTTTAGCATGATGGTAGTCAAACGCATTCAGCCAGCATCCGCCGTGAATGAATACGAGTGCTGTTTCGTGAGCTTCTGAATGTTGCGCTGCCGGCCAAACGCCTATCTTTTGCAGTGGATCGTCGCCATAGCTCAACCACTTTTGTGCTTCGATAAACGGCAGTTCGAGTATTTCTTTGTAAGCTACTTGTTCTTTGCCGTAAGCAGGCATAAGTGCAAAGACACAATAGAGTATTGTTAATAAACGAAAAATAACGGCTCTCCTTAGCATGGTAGTCACCCTTTGGGTACTTTTCTAAAGCATAGCGAGCCGATGAGCAAGTGTCTTGTACATTAAGTTTGGTTTAAAGGGGCGAGTGAAAAATTAACTTTTCTGCGTAGATATTTGCGGTATCATCGGGTCGGTAAATTAGTGGAACTTTGATTTAGCAAGGAGAGCTTTGGTGTCAGCCCATGGTTTTGCTCAAGGCAAACATCTTCTTATCGACCTTTATGGTGCAAAACATTTAACCGATCTTAGCTTTATTCAGGAGCAGTTGAGTCATGTGGCACAGCTATGCGGTGCAACATTGCTGAATACGCAATTTCATGAATTTGGTGAGAATCAAGGTATAACGGGAGTTGCACTGCTCGCTGAATCTCATATCAGTATCCATACATGGCCCGAAAATGGGTATGCGGCTATTGATATATTTATGTGTGGTCAGTGCAATCCTGAATTAGCAATCACACCGCTTGCCACTGCTTTTGAAGCATCCAAAGTTGATGTTTCCACTCATATAAGGAGGAGCCTTCCCTCAACCCTAGCAGTATCCAATCAATAATAATTAATCATCACTCTACAAGGCGTTAATCTATGGACTTTGTGAACGTATCCGAAATATTACTTCCTGCCGTTGTTTATCTAGTGTTGTTTGCGGTGATTTTTCTCGCCGCAAAATGGGCAAAGGATTTGTTTACGTCTTATAGCCTTAATCAAGAACTTGCCGATCACAACAATGCTTCTATCGCTCTTACGATGTCCGGGTATTACATTGCCGTAGCACTAATCTTCGTGAGTCAATTGGCAGGGCCTAGTTATGGTTTAACTCAAGATATTTTGTTGGTGGGTGGTTACAGTGTGTTGGGAATACTCTTGCTGAATTTATCCCGATGGGTCAATGATAAGGCTATCTTACGTACTTTCTGCAATATTGAAAAACTCACTAAGGAACAAAACAATGGTGTTGGGGCCATTCAATTTGGCGTGTATTTAGCGACTGGGCTTGTGGTTTCAGGTGCGTTGAGTGGTCAAGGTTCAGTATTGACCTTCTTTATCTTCTTTTTGCTAGGTCAATTGAGTTTGGTGGCCTTCACTATTATCTACAATCTTGTCGCACCTTATGATTTGTATGCAGAGCTAGAAAAGAACAACTTTGCCGCCGCCGTTGGTTTTTCGGGGGCATTAATTGGGTTAGGTATTATTGTAAAAAATAGCGTGACGGGTGACTTCGTTGCTTGGGATACGGATTTGATGTCGTTTGCTGGTAGTGCTGTTCTAGGGTTTATATTTTTACCTCTATTACTGCGCTTGGTTGATAGACTTGTGATTCCTGGAAAAAGTCTTTCTCATGAAATAACACACGATCAAAGCGTTGCTGCTGGCCTACTTGTGGCCTCTATTGTTATTAGCTTTTCGCTAGTTCTTGTTCAATTGTTTTAATGCGAATGGGTTCGAATAATGACAATTAACCGCAAGGAATATGAGATCGGAAAGCTTGGAGTCGCATTGTGTCTTCTGGGGCTTATTGGTTTTGCTATTGCAGGATATTTTCGTGTACCACAACTAGTTCAGAAACATACTGTGTCGCCTGTTCCAACCAACAATGTGAACAATATTGCCGAAGGTGCAAAAGCTCACAAAATTGGCCCAATTGTAATTGATAAACCTTACACAACATACGAAATAGAGACCAAAACAACCTTGGCAGCCAACACTTGGACATTTGTTGAAGTTGTTGTTGAGGATCGTTTTGGTGAATACCTGTACTCGTTTGGACAAGAACTGTGGCATGAAACAGGGCGAGATTCAGATGGCCCTTGGCGAGAAACAAGACACAACTTCGAGAGCAATCTGACATTCCCTGAAGCAGGCGAGTTTTACTTGAGCTTTATGGTGAGTAGCAAGAACAATCGACATCCGTCGAAATTGTACGTGAAGCTCATCAAGCGTAATGGCAGTGCTGTGCTGCATTTTTGGATGGGTGTTTTGTTATTGATTGCTGGGCTTATTTGTATCGAAATTCAATACGGTATTTTTCAAAAAACCTTAGAAGCGGCCATGAAATATGACGACTAAAAAAAGCATAATCATCGCAAGTATTGTCATAGGTATTATTTACTTAGTTATGGTGCCTTTCGCGTCTAATGGTTACGGGTATATGGGGTATTACGGTTACTACAATGGACCGTCGGGTTTGTACTGGAATGATACCTACTATTACTATGAAAAAAGTAATCGCTCGGGCAGTGTATCTGGCACACATTCTCGCAGCGGTGGGCCAGGGCAGGGCAAGTGACTTCCAATACAAAACAAAGTAAAGCACTGGTATATGCGGCGTTTGTTGCTGGGCTCTGCTCTATTGTTTATGAGCTACTTATAGCCACGACCGTTTCTTACTTTCTCGGTGATAGTGTTACCTACTTCTCATTGACTATTGGATTATATATGGCGGCGATGGGAGCGGGGTCGTATTGTTCGAAATATGTGAGTGGAAATCTAGTAAAGCACTTTTTATTATTAGAAGTACTGCTGGCGGCGGTTGGCGGCCTAAGTGTGCCAATGTTGTACTTGAGCTATGTAGCGGGTGACGTATTTATTCCAACATATGTGGTTTGTACGCTTGCTGTGGGTTTTCTTATTGGCATGGAAATCCCCTTTCTAACTCGACTCATGGAAGACTTCCAAACCCTAAAATCTAACATCGCAAATATTTTATCGTTTGATTATGTTGGTGCGTTGATAGCTACAATCGCTTTTCCATTTTTCTTACTACCCAACTTTGGCAATTATCAATCGTCGCTAATTTTAGGGCTTATTAACCTTTCTATTGTGGTTGTTGTAGCGCGCTATTTCAAAGCTGAACTGAGTGATTCAAAACTTAAAGTAACAACGGCGTGCGCTACAGTGTTTCTTGTGTTGGCTTTGGGCATAGTAATGACCAAATTTACTCTAGAGCGCTGGGACGATGCATTGTTTAATGGCCGAATCGTGCATGCTGAGCAGACTGTATATCAGAAAATTGTGATCACTCAGGAACGTGACGATACCCGCATGTTTCTCAACGGCAATATTCAATTTTCTTCGGTCGATGAACATAGATACCATGAAGCTTTAGTGGTTTATCCAATGGCATATATTGCTCAACCGGTAAAACGTGTGTTGTTACTTGGGGCGGGGGATGGGCTAGCGGTTAAGCAATTGTTGAAGTACGAGAGTATACAAGAGATAGTTCTGGTTGACTTAGATCAGCGTGTTGTTGAACTGGCCCAAGAAAACCCTTATCTAACGCGTCTAAATGAAAACAGTCTTGAGCATAAAAAGGTGACCTTAGTGCAAGGGGATGCCTTCGGCTATTTAGATGAAAATACTCAGGCCTTTGACCTTATCATCAGCGATTTACCTGATCCAAATAATATATCTTTAGCACGACTTTACACGCGACATTTTTACCGGTTGCTGGCTACGCGATTAACTCAAAATGGTGTTTTTGTTACTCAAGCTACAAGCCCGTATTATGCGACAAAAGCGTACTGGAGCATCGTAAATACAGTGAGAAGTGCCGGTTTCAGTGTGGTTACCCCTTATCATTCCGATGTTCCCTCTTTTGGCAACTGGGGTTTTGTCATGGCTTCAGTAGATGCATCATCGATTATGTCGAAACCAAGAGCTCTCGCTTCAACTCAATATCTAAACGAGGATATGCTTGCGTCTATGCGCGTTTTTGCAAAAGACGTCATATATGAAGATGCAGAGGTCAACAGAATAGACAAACCTATTCTGTTGGATTACTACCTCGAAGGTTGGCGTACCTATGGCTACTAATATCCCGCAGTGTAGTCACCATAAATAATTTGATGGTTACAACGCCTTTTTAGTCGGCGCAATAACGTTGGCAAAAATAAGCCCAGCTACCAAAGACATAAAGATCAAAAACAATTCTTGGCCTAAGTGTTCGGCTTGAACAAAGTCTTGCCCTGAAACGAACGAGTTAAGGCCAATGTAGGTTTTTGAACCCGGCACCAACACGATGAGTCCGTGCATAGCCACAATGGTGGCGGGTTGGTTAGCTATGCGCGTAAACATATTGGCGAATATGCCCAAGGCGAATGCGCCCATAAACGCACCCAAACCTTGCCCCATGTAGTCAGAACCCCATGCTGTAGCACTGTATGCAATAAACGCTGATGCCAGTGCCCACGGAATGTGTTTTATCCGCGTGCGAAATATGGCAACAAGTGAAAGGCACAGCAAAAATACTGCTAACCAAGTTGCCCAGTAAGGCAATGATTCAGCGGGCTGATACACGTTCTCGCCAAAAATACTAAATCCTGCTGAAACGCCAAGAAAGGCACCAAAATACAGTTTAAACAGCTGCATTACCGCATCCATGGTACGAGCAGTACCCGATACCATATTGCGTGAGGACAGTTCCGCAAGGCCCATGGTTAAGGCAAGACCTGGTACAAACACAATAACCGATGACATAACAATCAAGGGAATATTAATGCCTGGATCAAGGTAAGCGCTAATCGCACAGGCAAGTAAACTACCCACAAAGGTGGTTACTGGCTCTAGCATAAGGTGTACACGCTTGGACTTTTCTGCCCACAGACTCCACATGTAAGCCACTAGACCTAGTAGGCCAGTCCAGCCAATTTCCGCCCAACTTGCACCCATTAGCATGGCAAAGGCACTGGTAGCCATGGCAAAGGAAAACCCAGTTATCCATTTCCCATAAGGACTGCCCATGGCGTCAATTTCATTGAGCCGCGCATTCGCTTCGGTAAGCGATAGTTTGCCTTCCAATAATTCGCTGGCTAGTTCATCGGTGAGCGACAAAGCGTTCATGTCTAGGTCGCCAGGCATGAGTCTGGCGGCGTGATTGTATTCGTCTTCGTGCTTGTCGCTCCACATAACAACCGCTAACGATGTGGGCGTAGAGGTAAACGACGCATGTACACCTAAATAGGTGGCGATCTCGGTAAGATAGGCCTCCAAGCGAAACGCCGGAGTACCGTACTTGTGCAGCATTTTCCCAAGTTTTACTATAAATTTTCGAATTTGAATAAATTCAGCGGTATCCATGTTTCGCCTTACCAGTACTACAAGTGGTGAATATGACTTCTCAATTGCTTAGATTAAGTTGTGCGTATAATTTCGGCAAATTGTAGTGGTGGAAAATATGGAAAACAAAACACATTTTTTGTTTTTTACACTTAGAAAAATTAATGAGTTAATGCAATGTTATTGCCGAGCAATTGGTCAGCATTACTCGGCTTTTTATTAATTTACGTGATTTATAGTGTGTTGATAGCTATTAGGTCGGCTAACGCTAGATCAGTGATTAAATTTTTCGCTGCCTCAATATCCGGGGCGAAGTAGCGATCTTTATCGTAAAAGGCCACTTTACTGCGCAAAAGGGCTTTAACTTGTTCCAACTTTGCACTGGTTTTAAGTGGCGCTCTAAAGTCGATGCCTTGTGCAGCCGCTAACCATTCCACAGCTAAAATTCCTGCTACGTTGTCGTAAATATCACGAAGCCTTCTTCCCGCAAAGGTGGCCATAGATACATGATCTTCTTGGTTGGCAGAAGTGGGCAATGAATCGATAGAGGCTGGATGAGCTAAGGTTTTGTTCTCTGATGCCAGTGCAGCACAGGTTACTTGCGCTATCATGAACCCAGAGTTTACACCGCCGTTTTCAACCAAGAAGGGGGGCAATCCAGACAGGGCGGAATCAATTAACAGCGCCATTCGACGTTCAGACAAAGCGCCAATCTCAGAAAGGGCGATGGCTAACATATCGGCTGCCATTGCAACGGTTTCTGCGTGAAAGTTTCCGCCGGATAAAATATCGTCTGTATCTGAGAAAACTAATGGATTGTCAGACACACCATTGGCTTCGGTAACCAGTATTTCACTGGCATAGCGCATTTGTTGTAGGCAGGCGCCCATCACTTGGGGCTGACAGCGAAGCGAGTAGGGGTCTTGCACCTTTTCGCATTTTTCGTGAGAGCTGCCAATGTCAGATTCATCCAAGATGCGCCTAAATGCTAAGGCAATATCCGACTGAGTTGCATGACCACGCACTGTGTGTATTCGCCCATCAAAAGGCACTCGTGAACCTAGTGCAGCTTCTACCGACATAGCGCCAATAGCTATGGCCGAGTGAAGGGCGGTTTCTGCGTTGAAAAGCCCAGATAGGGCAAATGCGGTAGAAGCCTGCGTACCATTAAGTAAGGCTAAGCCTTCTTTAGGAGCCAGCGCGATAGGTTGTAATCCTGCTATTTTAAGGCCGAGTTCTGCCTTCATTCGCTCGCCGTTAACTATTACTTCACCTTCGCCAAGTAATACTGCGCTCATGTGAGCGAGAGGCGCTAAATCGCCAGACGCACCTACCGAACCTTTCTCAGGAATGGCAGGGTAAACCTTGTGGTTATACAGGGTAATAAGTGCTTGAATAACCTCTAATCGAATACCGGAAAATCCACGTGCAAGGGAATTGATTTTGAGTAACATGAGCAAGCGTACTACGTGTTCTTGCATAAAGGTGCCGATACCCGCCGCATGAGAAAGTACAATGCTGCGTTGCAGTTCTTCCAGTTCGCTAGCGTCTATTCGCGTATTGGCGAGTAAACCAAAACCTGTATTTATGCCGTAAACTGTGCGTCCTGTTGCCAGTACTTTGGCAACTGTTTGTGTTGATGCGTTAATGGCGTCTAAACAGCTATCGGCAAGTGATATTTCAATGTGGTTGCGCCATACGTTGCGCAAGTCATCTAGCGTTAGTTCACCGGGACTAATCACCATTGGGTTTGTCATTACTTGCCCTCCAACATAGGTAGGTCGAGGTTATGTTCGCGAGCGCAATCTTTGGCTATATCGTAACCAGCATCCGCATGACGCATGACTCCAGTGGCGGGGTCGTTGTGTAGCACGCGGGTAATACGTTCTGCCGCTTCGTCGGTGCCATCACACAAAATGACCACACCTGAATGCTGGCTAAAGCCCATGCCCACGCCACCACCGTGATGTAAGCTAACCCATGTGGCACCACCAGCGGTATTAAGTAAAGCATTGAGTAACGGCCAATCTGATACGGCGTCTGAGCCGTCAGCCATGCTTTCGGTTTCGCGATTTGGTGAGGCCACCGAGCCTGAATCTAAGTGGTCTCTACCTATCACCACAGGCGCTTTTAGTTCACCAGAACGCACCATTTCATTAAAGGCTAATCCGAGTTTTTGACGTTCACCTAAACCCACCCAACAAATACGCGCCGGTAAACCTTGGAATTGAATGCGTTCGCGGGCCATATCCAGCCAGTTGTGCAAATGAGGGTTATCCGGAATTAATTCTTTAACTTTGGCATCTGTTTTATAAATGTCTTCAGGGTCACCGGATAAGGCTGCCCAGCGAAAAGGGCCAATACCTTGGCAGAATAATGGGCGAATGTAAGCCGGCACAAATCCCGGGAAGTCGAAGGCATTAGCAATTCCTTCTTCTAGTGCCATTTGGCGAATATTGTTACCGTAATCCAGTGTGGCCGCGCCCATAGATTGTAGGTCTAGCATGGCTTTTACTTGCACGGCCATTGATTGTTTAGCCGCTTTAACTACACCCGCTTCGTCACTTTCTCGCATGCTAGCTGCCTGCGCCATACTCCACCCTTGAGGAAGGTAGCCGTTAAGCGGGTCGTGGGCACTGGTTTGGTCGGTGACCACATCGGGAACTATGCCTTTTTGTACCAATTGTGGGAATACGTCTGCCGCGTTTGCCAATAGGCCAACAGATACGGCTTCGCCTTTTTGTTTTGCTTGGTTAATTAGCGTTAGTGCTTCGTCCAAACTAGTGGCTTTTTTATCTAGATAGCCGTTGCTCAAACGAAAATCAATGCGGCTTTCATCAACTTCTACGGCGAGCATACTGAAGCCAGCCATAGTCGCCGCTAAGGGTTGTGCACCGCCCATGCCGCCTAGTCCACCAGTGAGTATCCAGCGTCCCTTTGCTTCGCCATTGAAGTGGGTTTTAGCCACGCTTACAAATGTTTCGTAGGTGCCTTGAACAATGCCTTGAGAGCCAATGTAAATCCACGAACCCGCAGTCATTTGGCCGTACATCATCAAGCCCTTTTTATCGAGCTCGTTAAAATGCTCCCAGTTGGCCCAATGAGGTACTAGGTTTGAGTTGGCAATAAGCACTCGCGGGGCGTTTTCATGAGTTGGAAATACGCCTACTGGCTTACCACTTTGAACAAGTAAGGTTTCGTTGTTTTCCAGGCGCTTGAGTACTTCTACAATTTTGTCGAAGCATTCCCAGTCGCGAGCTGCTCGACCAATGCCACCGTAAACTACGAGGTTTTGCGGGTGCTCTGCTACTTCGGGGTCAAGGTTGTTCATTAACATACGAAGAGGCGCTTCGGTTTGCCAGCTTTTGGCATTCAACGTTGCGCCCGTAGGCGCTTTAATTACTCGGGATGGATCATGTTGTTTCATTATTATTATCTCTTATTAAAAATCCAGATGACCGCCCATACGGTAGCGATTACCCGGATGTAGCAATATGGCGTAGCTCACTATTCCTTTGGCAGAAAAGGTTCTACGGCTTACTTTTAAGCAGGGCTGATTGGCTTCAACGCTGAGCGCTTGTGACTCAAATTCAGTAGCCATCACGGCTTCGACAATATGGTCAGCTTGGGTGAGTGGAGCGACTTGGCTTAAGTATTGATTAGCGGTGGTATTTGTAAAATCTTGCGCTAAATAGTGAGGCGCAAAGGCGGGATTAACGTATCTAGACTCTAATTGCACGGCAAGGCCATTTTCAAAATGAGTCACTTGAGTGTGATAAATAGAGGTTCCTACTTCAACACCTAACCATACCGCTTGTGTTTCATCGGCATTCACACTGCATTGCTGAATCACTTTGTTTGTGTAGCTATGACCGCGCTGCTTTATTTCGTCGTTAATGCTGCGAATGGTCAGCATAGAGCTCATGGGCCTGTGGTCAGATACAAAGGTGCCTAAGCCTTGAGTACGTATCAATATGCCTTCGTCTACCAGTTCTGTTAGTGCGCGGCGGGCGGTCATGCGACTTACACCAAACTGCTCAGCCAGTTCGTTTTCCGACGCTACTTTATCGCCGGGCTTCAATACTGACGTTTCTATTTGTTCTGTCAGCGCCGCTTTAATTTGAGCAAATCTGGCTTGCATAACATCCACTAATTATTCTAAACAACACTAATTACGTTAGCTTAATCTACTTGTATATACAAGTATGTACAAGTAAGCTTAATACATAAAAACAACCAAGAGGTGTTTATGACTCACCCATGCGATTTGCTAATCACCAATGTGAAAATTGCCACAATGCAAGACAATGGCGTGCCCTATGGACTTATCGAATCAGGCGCTGTTGCCGTCCACAATGGCAAAATAGTTTACGTGGGTGAAAGTACAAAATGCCGCTATAAAACCAATAATATTATTGATGGAAGTGAGTATTTACTTACACCTGGGCTCATAGATTGTCATACACATTTAGTTTACGGTGGTGATCGCGCTGGCGAATTTGAACAGCGACTGCAAGGGGTAAGCTATGCCGATATCGCAAAGGCTGGTGGCGGTATCAAAAGTACCGTCAAAGCAACTAGAGAAGCCGGTTTCGACACTCTTTTTAACGCTGCGGCAAAGCGAGCCACTTGTTTGCTTAAAGAGGGGGTAACAACCGTCGAGATAAAATCTGGCTATGGCTTAGACCTAGACACCGAGCTAAAAATGCTAGAGGTTGCCAATGGTGTGGGCGAGTATTTAGGTATAAATGTATCCACCACATATCTTGGTGCACATGCACTACCCCCTGAATATCAAAATAACCCTGACGGCTATATCGATTTTGTTTGTAGTACTGTGATGCCCAAAGTTGCCGAAGGTCAGTACGCTACCTGTGTTGATGTGTTCTGTGAATCCATTGGGTTTACCCCCGAGCAATCACAACGGGTATTTGAAGCGGCAGGTAAACTGGGTTTGAAGGTGAAAGCCCACGTTGAACAACTTTCCGATTTAAAAGGTGCAGTGTTGGCCAGTCAATACAATGCGCTGTCTGTTGATCACGTAGAGTTTATGAACCCCTCTGATGTGCCTTCGTTAACGAAAAGTGGCACCGTTGCGGTTTTATTACCTGGCGCATTTTACTACTTGAACGAAACTCAAAAACCGCCTATTGATGCGTTTCGTGAACACAACGTACCCATGGCTGTGGCAACCGATTTAAACCCCGGAAGTTCGCCAATGGCATCGCTACTAACAGCAATGAATATGGCCAGTGTGTTTTTTGGTTTAACGCCCGAAGAAGCACTCGCGGGTGCTACTGTGAATGGTGCAAAGGCACTGGGACTCGTCACAAAAGGTGTTATCGCCACAGGGATGGACGCCGATATGTGTTTGTGGGATGTCTCTCATCCATGTGAGTTAGCCTATGCAATAAATCAACATCGCCCAGAACAGATTTGGATTGGAGGCAAGCATGTCGTCGTTTAGTAATGATTTTAAATGGAAAGGGCGGATTGATACAGAAGATGGTGAGGCAGGTCGACGTTGGCATCAGGTGGTATCTCATGAACTTACCGAGCCTGGTATTGGGCTTGTTGGTTTTGCTTGTGATCTTGGCGTTAAAGCAAACAAAGGCCGAGAGGGAGCCATTGAAGGGCCAGATGCCATTCGTAGAGCTCTTGCCAATCAAGCATGGCATGTCAATAGCGTATTGCATGACGGCGGCACTATTTTTGCGGATGCGAGCTTAGACCATGCACAATGTGCCTATGCCCAAAAACTTACCGAGCAACTCAATCAGCATCATTTTGTTGTAGGTGTCGGCGGGGGGCACGAGATAGCGTGGGGCAGTTACCAAGGATTAGCGAAAAGCCAAGGGTGCAAGGATGTAGGAAAGCGCATCGGCATTATAAACTTTGATGCCCATTTTGATTTGCGCAAGCCCGCTCCTAACCCCAGCAGTGGCACGCCGTTTTATCAAGTTGCTCAGTATTGCGAGCAGCAAGGTCAGGAATTTTACTATGCCTGTTTAGGGGTTGCCGACACTGCCAATACGCCCGCTTTGTTTAGTTTTGCAAATGCTAATAAGGTGACCTACGTGAAAGATATGGACTGCGATGTTAACACCGACAAAGAAACGCTTAGTACTTTCTTGGCTAATGTCGATGAGCTTTATGTGACTATTTGTTTAGACGTGTTTCCAGCAAATCTTGCCCCTGGTGTAAGCGCGCCAAGTGCCTTAGGGGTTAGTCCGCAATATGTGATCCGTATGTTGCATTGGTTGGGGCAACAGCAATCTGTATTAGATTACCAATGGCGATTGCTCGATGTGGCAGAAATGAGCCCTGAATACGATATAGATAACCGCACTGCAAAATTAGCAGCACGGCTGATTCACGAGGCGTGTGTAGCAGCAACGACACCTATTTAGGTCACGTAGTGAAAAGCCATAGACTTTTCACTGCACGCCGAAACCGTCCGTGGGGCTCGGCTTCGGCATCCCTGCCTCAGACGACTGTAAAAAGTCTATGGCTTTCTCTCTAGTTTGTTTGATCTGTTCAGCTCAAATAGCTGCCGTTTTTCGCGAGATCAGTGCTTTGCTTGGCGTAGGCCGTGGCCAATAACACTGGCTTTTCGCTTCCCATTGAGTACACGGCCAATAATGGTAGGGCGTACTAGAATATCGTAAAGAACCAAGGATACCGTCAAAGTTACGCCTGAAACCAATAGCCATTTGAGCAACCAGTGTATCGATGTTTCAGCAACGGCGATTTGTAGCCAAATTACTATGGGGAGGTGAATCAGATAAATCCAGTACGAGGCGTCGGAAAGGTACCTCACCCAAGCATTAGGCTTGTTGACAAACCTTCTGCACAAGCCAATGGAAAGCACTATCAATGACCACATCATCACTGCATAGGAAAACAGGAACAAAGCTTTGAGCATGGTGTATTGCTCGTGAGCGGGTTGCCATTCATAACCCGACAAGTGGATACATGAAACAACAGCAATACAACTGCAAACAAAGGTACTGATCCGTAACTTGGTGAGGTCCTTTAACATGTCGATGCGCGAGTGAAGCACCCAGCCGACAATAAAACAAAAACCGTAGAGCGCTACTACTGGCACTAGGGGCATGAGGGATTTGTCCGGCGTGTCCAGCCCCCACGTATCCATGTGCCATAGAATAGCTGTGCATGGAACGGCGAGTAACACTACTGCAAGTGGGCTACGACTTAGCCAACGAGATGCGCCAGCAATATAGTACTTTATCTTGCTCTCTACTTTGCTGTTAAGTGAAAGCATTATACGCAGGCTAACCACCACAGCGGTGATCACCAACAAGTAATACAGAAACCAAAGGTGCGTGCCTACTAACAAGCTACTGGGCAGTTCCAGCAAAGAGCGAACACCTTGAACAAGCGCAGGCCAAATGTGAACGTCGCCCTGCATGCTCTCCATCCCCATCACCCAAGATGATACAAGTAGTGGACGAAGGATGATCCATCCAAGTAGGAAAGGAATACCAATCCTGATTAACCTAGATTGGAAAAAGGCCGTTCTGCCATATCGATAGTAGGCCAAATGACTAAAGAAGCCAGCCAGTAAAAAGAAGAGCGGCATTCGAAATGAATGGCTAATAAGCATAAATATCGTTACCGCTGAGCTTGTGGATACATCCATTACCGCCCACCCGATAAAGATGGGCATAAATGACAAGCTTGCGTGAAAAACAACGCCCAGAATTAACGCTAAGGCTCGCACCACGTCTAGATATTCAAGTCTGCTGTTCTGAGAGTTGTTCATCGTTTTATCTTTCGTTTTGGTTAGTAAAAGGTGACTTCGTCAACTTCAAAGCTGTAATCTGCTGGTTGAAGGCTAAACGCGACGATACTCAAACTCGTGATGGTTTTTGTATTAAGGGCGACTTGTTCTGACCACATGCGCTTCATCGATGCAAAGGGCACTTCTACATCGTGAAATTCGCCGTCGGTTTTCACTACCAGTGGAGCAGTGTGATAATCAAAATTAGTAATTTCAGTGCTATTGGCTGAAAGTGTTAAGTTGCCATGGTTAAGTTTTATTCTAAGTCTGATACCTTGGTACTCGCTCACGTCTTGGTTTTCGCCAAAAGGTGCTAATGGAAGAATGGCACTCGACCAGCCGGGTTGTCCCCGTGGTGGAACGATTTTTCCACTCAAGTGAAGTACACCATAGGCGATTAGCTCTGTTGCTTGGGTATTTCCTCCGGCCAAGGAGTCATTCATAAACTGTCTTTCATGGCCTAAATTGTTATTTGTGGTGTGACTAAAATCATCAATAAGTGTATCGAGAGACTCGGCGTTTACGTCATAGGGGTTAGACACCACAAGTGCAATTAACAGGGGTATCATAGATTTTGCAGCGCTCAGTAAAAGTGATTTCATTATTCAGTAACTCTTCGTTAGGGTTTAAAAGGCAATCCGTAAAGATTGCGATGTAGTTACTCAATAAGTGGATCGTTGTGAGAATTAGGTGACAAAAAAAGTGAATTATTTTTTTCTTGGTGAAGAAATCAATAAAAATGAAAAAAGTGTGTCACCTTTTACGGGAGACCACACACTTATTAGGTAAGCTCACTTTTAATTGACGAAAACTATGTTCAGAAAAAGCAAAATTATCGCGAAAACCGACGACTCCGCACTAGTAATACAGTCACTAGGGGGGGATCGTGATGCTTTTTGTGAAATCGTCGCCCGTTATCAGAATTTGTTGTGTTCACTGGCCTACTCTTCAGTTGGAGACATAAAACTAAGCGAAGATATTGCTCAAGAATCCTTTATTGAAGCGTGGAAAAAGCTCGATACCTTAAGAGAACCGCAAAAGTTAAAAGCTTGGTTATGCGGCATTTTACGGTTCAAGGTTAGTTTTTTTAGACGAAAAGCAGATAAGGATGTTGGCAAGCACGGATTGGAGATCACTGATGAGGTTAATGTGTCCGATGAGCGTGGTGATTTAGACAACCAAGCCATACAAGATCAGCAAGAAGCATTAATGTGGCGAGTGCTAAATGATTTAGACGAAACTTATCGTGAGCCGCTTATATTGTTTTATCGAGAACAGCAATCTGTTGAGCGGGTGGCACAAGAGCTTGATATTGAGGTTTCTACTGCGAAACAGCGGTTGTCTCGCGGACGAAAGTTGCTTAGGCAAGCTATGTCTTCATTCGTGGAAGACGCACTTCAGAAAACTAAGCCCGGTGCTGCCTTTACGCTAGCGGTTTACACTGCCATTAGCGGTATTGCGCCTCCAGCTAAAGCCGCGGCCTTTGGGGTAGGTGCAACTAAGGCTGGCTCTGCTCTAAAATTAGCCCCCTTTATTACATTACTGGCAGTACTATCTGGTTTTGTTAGTGCTTTTTTTGGCTTAAGAGCAGGGTTAGATCAATCGCGCACCAATAATGAGAAACACTTTATTATTAAAATAGTCGCAAGCTATTTTTTGCTCGCCATTGTTTACACGCTAGGAATGTTCGCTCTTAAACACTTAGCGCTTGAATCGCAAAGTTCCGCAGCGTTTTACTCTGGCATTGCCCATAGCTTAGTCGCCTTGTTTACCCTCAGTTACCTTGTGCTTGCGTATCGAATGCCGATAAGCCTCAAGAACCTTCGTGCTCGGGAACGCTTGTTTAATCCAAAGGCTTTTTCTGACAGCAGTTATGACACAAAGTCAAAAGAATCAATTAGCTCGATTCGCATTCTTGGCGCACCACTATATCATTTCCAATTCGGCTTACCGGAACATGGCGAACAGCCAGCCTATGGTTGGATAGCCGGTGGTACTGAAGCGCGAGGGTTGCTCTTTGCGTGGGGTGGTATTGCCATAGCACCGGTAAGCGTGGGAATTGTTTCGTTTGGGGTAATCAGTATCGGCGCTGTGGGGTTTGGCTTGTTGAGTTTGGGGACCGTGGCCATTGGCGCAATCGCATTCGGCGCTTCAGCAATAGGTTTCAAGGCGTATTCTTCGTTGTCATCAATGGGTTGGGAAAGCGCCGTTAGCGGTGGGTTTTCATGGGCGCATGATGCCGCTTTAGGGGCAATAGCGTTTGCCAAGAACGCTAATGACCAAGCTGCCGTTGACATAAGCCATTTAGATACATTCTCTACGCATTATCATTGGGCGCTGTTGGGGCTCGCCATATTTGTGATTGTACCCGCAGCGTTACATTCTCATTTTGTGCGCAAAAAATTAAAAGGTACCCAATAAAAGTAACCCCCTCAAAAGAGGGGGCCAGACTTACAATTCACTGTATCAACAGTGAGGAGAACAACAAGGTTTTAGAAATTACGCTTCACTGTTAAACCAAAGGTTCTTGGCTTGGCATATGAGATTTGCGATGTGCCGTAGAAGCCCGACACGTCAAAGCCAATAATTTCGTGGTCTGAGTCAGTAAGGTTGTTGACGTAGGCTGCAACACTCCATAAGTCTTGGTTGTCAGTCCACGTCAAGCGTGCGTCTGCTTTGAAATGACTTTCAATGGTATGGGCAGTAAAGTTTCTCGCATTGTGGAAAGACTCAGACTGATACGACCCACTCAACTGTGCCGCCAGTGCGCCACTGTCCAGATCCCAAGTGTAACGAATTAAGCCAGAAGACTGCCACTCTGGTGTATACGGAGGTGTAGTGTCTTTAAATATGCCAGAGGCAACTTCCAAATCTTCTACAACTGCATCTGTGTAAGACACGCTAAACATGATGTCTAAGGCATCAACAGGATTAACGAATAATTCTAGCTCTGCACCAGTAAATGCTGCATCTTCGTTAAATACTACGCCCGCGTTATTCACCCACGAGAATGACTGATAGTCGGTATAGTCGTAGTAATAAATGCTACTGTTAAGCTGTGCTTTACCATCAAGCAGGGTTAATTTTGCTCCGGCTTCATACGCTAATAGTACTTCTGGGTCGTAGGCACTGAACGCACCGCCTAATGGCGCATTGAAGTTACCAGCTTTCACACCGCGGTTTATGCCCGCATATAATAAAGTGTCGCTGCTTGGGCTGTAATCAAGCTGAATTTTAGCCGACCACATTGATTGGTCGTTATCTAAGCTCATTTCAACCAGTGGTGTTGCCGAGCTATCTATTTCGATGACTCTGTCGTTGGTATTTGGGTTTTGAACGAGCTGCCCATCTAACGATTTGTTTTCTTGAACTAAACGCAAACCGGTAACAAGCACCAATTCATCGGTGAGTTCATAATCAAGTTGACCAAAAATAGAGTAAGAATCGGTTTTAATTGACGCTAATGTGTTTTGTTCTTCACCGGCCAACCATCCCGCAGTAGGAGATGCCGCCAAACCTTGAACATAGTCAGTGTCGATATTTAGGTAGTATAAACCCGCCACCCACTTACTATTCATAGTGTCACCGCTAAAGCGAAGCTCTTCACTGAATTGAGTAATGTCGCCATCTGATTGGAAAATTAGCTCTGGTGAAGCGGTTTGGTCTGAGTCCAATCCAATGACACGAGTAAAGTTTTTCCAGTCGGTAACAGAGGTAACTGTAAAGCTATCAAAAAAGTACTCGTAGGTAGCCGCTAAGCCCTTTGACTCAATTTTGTTTTGATCTTCAAACGCAAAGTCTTTATTCACTTTTACACCGCTGCCGTCTGGGTCGATGTTGCCGTTGAAGTCACCACCTTGCACTGGGCGGTATGGGTCGCCGTTAAAGTTACCATCAACACAAGCGCCTGCTTGAATAGTGTCACAACCCATTGGGTCGTCGGCCGCGTAAATAACATCTATTACATTGCCGTCGGCGTCTTTTACTTCTGTGGTGTTTACTACTTGATAAGGACCTTCACTTTTGGTGGTGTCTGCCCAGTTGGCACTAAGAAGAAGGTTTGAATTTGTAGTTAAATCAAAATTTAGTTGTGCGCGAATGGCTTTAGTGTCGTCGTTATAACCGTCTTCACCACCACCAACAGAACCTAAGCGAGTGTCAGGTGCCACTCCGTCTTCGTATACGTTCTCGAGAATATTGCCCATTTTATTGGCCATAATAGATATACGACCTTGAACAGAATCACTAAGCGCACCTGAGTAGGCTCCTTCAAAACGCTTTTGCTCAAAGCTAGCAAAGGTAAGTTCAGCGTATCCCTCGGTTTCTTCTGTAGGTTTAGCCGTTATGGTATTCACCAAACCACCGGTAGCGTTACGACCAAACAGTGTACCTTGTGGGCCTTTTAGAATTTCAACGCGATCAATATCAAATAAACCAAAAGTTTGCGCTTGAGTACTCGCTAAGTAACCGCCGTCTACATAAACTGCAACCGGTGCCTCTGCAATGTCTGCATAGTCGTTTTGAACCACACCGCGAATATTAAAAATAGCCCGTTGACCACCAATATCACCAGCCAAAGAAACACCTGGCGTAAATGCAATCAAGTCGGTGCTGCTCTCAAAGCCTAACGCTTCCATTTGCTCACCGCTAAATGCAGTTACAGCAATACTTACGTCATTGATGTACTGTTCCCGTTTTTGTGATGTCACGGTAATTTTTTCTAGCACTACTGAGTCTGCCGCAGCGGTGTAAGAGGACTGAAGCGCGAGACCGATGGCGATAGCGCAAAGTGTATATCTTGATTGCATTGTTGCGTTCCCTTGTTGTTTTGCGTCTGATTTATTCGTCAGGCGTCAATTTGTTTTATTCACGCTTTTTACCAATACGGGTACTGCGGATTGCAAAAGCTGCACATGCCATCCCAAAAAGGAAAAACCGAAAGTGTTGTGTATGTGTTTGGTTTTTGTACTACTGAAATTAAAGGGGTTTTACCATCAGGTAAATATTCAAGTGTCGAAGTGATGTTTCATGTTTATGAAACTTACTCGCCGTTAATTTCATTCGTTAACATGTTTTTTACAAGTGTTTGCAGGCTGATTTAAGTACCTAGTTACACACCCTCAACGACCGAAGACCAAAGGAGGGTGTGTAATGGCGAAGCAATAAACAACGACTAGCGGAACGCTGGAATAACCTCGTTACCGTAGCGAGTAATAATGTTCTCTTCGTCGCCATTGTCTAAATAGATATTAAACTGAGTGGTTCCGGCATTTTTAAGTGCCTGAATTTTAGTAATGTGATCTTCTGCTTCGCCGAGAACACAGAAACTTTTCACAATGTCTTCAGTGATAAAATCAAGGTAAGGGTTATCACTTTGACCGTGTTTTGAGTAATCGTAACCACGGCGTTTTTCAATATAGTCAGTAAGGCTGCGTGGAACCAAACCAGAGTCGGTGCCGTACTTCTCAACAATATCAGCCACGTGATTACCTACCATAGCTGGAAACCATTTGGTCTTTTCAATACATGTTGCCATGTCACCAAAGTACGCGGGGGCAGCAGCCTGAACTTTAAACTGGCTCATGTCGCGGTCGGCTTTACTTCCCGCGTCCTGACATTGTTGTTGGAACCATTGTACTAAGTCGGGGTCGCCGATTTGTAAAATAACGCCGTCGCCGTGTTCACCGGCTACTGCAAGCGCTTTAGGGCCATACGCAGCAACCCATACTGGTAACTCGTAGCCCGTTGCCCAAGAGAACTTAACTGGCGCTTCACACTCGCCATAAGTCACTTCTTCACCGCGCACCATAGCTTTAACTTTCTGGGTAAATTCTGTTAAGCGAGCAAGGTTTGCAGGCTTTTTACCCATTACGCGCATAGATGAGTCGCCTCTGCCTAGGCCTATGTCGAAACGGCCATTGCTCTGGTGAGCTAAGCTCGCATATAAGCTGGCTGCGACAGACCAATCTCTAACATTGGGATTGGTTACGCAGGGGCCAAAACGCATTTTTTCGGTGTGCTCCATACACATTGCCATGGCGACAAATGATTCACGCCACAAAATATGTGAGTCGTAAAACCAGCAATAATCAAAGCCTGCTTTTTCTGCCATTTTTACGAGTTTTCTTGCGCGATCAGGGCTTACAAAGCCTTTAAACGTAATGCCAAATTCCATTTTCATTTCCTCTTTTTAGTGTTGTGGGGCCCAAATACGAATACCGGCGTGACTGAAGGGCACAGATTTAGAGATATTCAGGCGAATTAGAATGGGAGTAATTGCTTCGATGCAGCGTGCACTTTCTGCTAAGCCAGCGTTGTAACTTTGCACGCCAAGAGCGTTGAGCAGTTCAATAACTTTTTGTTTTGCCGCCAACTGGTTCCCGCAAACCAGCACATCACAATTAATACTTTGTTCGAGTTTATTGAGTGTGACCGCTGACACATTATGCAGTGCACCGACCACGGCATAGTCATCACCGAGTAGTGCTTGCGCACTCTCGGTGGCAGAACCTTCCGGAGGCATAGCCACGGCTTTTGGATTGTTCTCAGCCAAGGGAACCACAATGTCGACTAGAATCTTGTCTCGCAATATTGGTCTAATAGCGTCCAACGTAGCGTGGTGAGCTGCCCAAGGCACAGACAAAATTACAAACTCTTCAGCTTCAGACGAGGCGGTGACCATATCAGCACCGGTAATTTTTCCTGTGGCATCAGGAATTGTTTGTTGAAGCTCTAACGCTTTGTGTTGTGCTTTTTCAGCATCTCTTGAACCAATAACTACATCAATACCTGCAAGGGCAAAACGTTTAGCTAAACCAGAACCCTGAGGCCCGGTACCACCAAGAATGGCTATTTTCATGCGAATAAATCCTCTTTCGTAGGTCGTAATAAGTCTTGTGCAGAGTGGAAAGGATCGCTTTGCCAGCGAAGGCCTCTGAATAGAATGACAGGGCATTTACCCTGTTTACTCATGAGTAAGCCTGACGCAGCAGCAATTTCGTCAGCAAAGGCGGGGGCTGTAACGGCAAGTGGTCGACCCCAAGCGTCCACATCACCTTCCATGCGAATAATCGCAGGTACGTTTGCTACGCCAATGGCAACGTTGGTTTGCCCTAAACGCCACGGGCGACCAAAGGTGTCGCTAATAATTACACCGATATGGCAGTTAAATTTGTCACCCAAATAGTCGGCAATATGGCGAGCGCTGGCGTCTGGGTCTTTCGGAAGTAGAATGAGTTGATCAGCTTGGTCCGAGTTTGATTCATCCACTGCTGCGTTTGCGCTGATGTGACCAAGCTTGTGTTCGGTAATCAGAATGCCTTCATTGGCATTGGGGTGCTTGTGTACTTTAACCACCCGTTTAGATTCACTCAGAATAACCGCCACTTTTCGAGGGTCTTTATTCACTTTATTGGCTAACTCAATAGCGTCAGCAGTTGGCGTAATATCGCTAAGCAAGCAGGTAGCTCCCTCTGCCTTAGATACTACTTTTTGCGCTACTACCAGTACGTCACCGTCTATAAGTGACTGATTGTTAGATACCAATTGGTGGTAGATTAACTCGGGCAAGTCGTCGCCGTGTTTGATATTTGGGAGCCCATCTAGGGTGTGCATATTGACTGATGACATTGTTGTTCCCTATGCGCTTAGTGCTGCATTGAGCTGATGAACAAACTGCAAATCACTGGGGTAGTCTACGTCGTGACTTAAGTGCTTAAGCGCCATCGTTCTCGATTTTAATCCTCGCGCTTTGGCTTGTTTCTGGTGGGCTTTAGAAGACTTTTCACCAAAACAAAACTCAATAGCATTAGGTGGACTACTGCACAGTGCGTTCGTGCCGCCATCGTGAGCTTGCCCAATGGCGACTTGAACGTCGTCTTGGACTAGTGAAGTAATGGTAAGCAATTCGGCTTTGTCTAAACGAGCGATGTCGGCAGGCAGTATGAGTTGACGTTGATAACCTTCTTGTGTTGACCAAGCCGTGGCTTGATTGAGAGCGTGATTCAGCCCTTTGTTACCGTGCTCAAATATCACTTTACAGCCAAAGGTGCTGGCGATGTCAGCGATACAAAGGGATGGAGTAACAACAACCCTTTGCCATTGAGGAAAGTGAAAACACAAAGATTTTAGCGTTTGCTTAAACAAGGTTATCGACAAATTCTTTCGCATGGCTGGTGGCAAATATGGCGACAAACGCTGCTTGCTATACACAGGATCTTTCATGGGAATGACTACGCAAAGATCTTTCATGACGCAAGTGCCCTTGGTATGTCTGAAGCAAATGCAACCACTTGCTCCATCAGTTCAATTTTATCCTGGGTCGAGGTCATTAGCGTTTGCGCAAGCACAGGTTGAATACCTAGCGCTTTCACAGCGGCTTCATCTTGTTTGTCACTGTGGTCAATGACCAAGATGTCGCATAAGTTTTGATAGAAGTTAGCGATACCAAGATTTCCCTCGGGGTAACTCATTTGAGCCATGAGTTTCTCTGTAGGGCCTTTAACGGCTTTACCACCAATAAGCGGTGAAATGGCAATTTTCACCGCATTAGACAGACACAATGCGCGATGAAGTGCAGGTATTGCTAACATAGGCGCAATACTCAAAAGCGGATTGCTGGGCGCAAAAATAATCACGTCTGCGTTCGCTATAGCCAGGCTAACTTCGTTACTTATACTGGCCGTACTTGCACCCTTATAAGCGATATCACTTACCGTTAGATCGCAGCGCTGATGAACAAAATATTCTTGAAATGCCACCCAGCCGTGTTCAGTAAACAAACGGGTTTGTACTGTGTTATCAGTAACGGGTAACAAGGGTATGTCTACCCCCAAACTGGATGCTATATGGCGCGTCACTTGAGTCATTGAGTGTCCCTGAGCGCGCATTGCCGTGCGGCAAATGTGGGTGGCGAAATCCTTGTCGCCCAAGTGCATCCATGTGTCTTGGCCCAAAGCAGCAAGTTGCGTCAATGTTTTACATGAATCTTGTTTTAGGCCCCAACCCGTATTTGTATTTACCTGTTCAGCTAGGGTATAGGTAAGGGTATCTAAGTCTGGTGACACCCATAAATTGTGAAAAGCATCATCGTCACCCACGTTGCCAATGATGGTTGTGTGCGCTTTATGTGAAGACTGGTATAAACCAAGTGCAGCTTTCGCTCCGCCCACACCGCCAGCCAGAAGTACGATGTTTTTCATGCGCTAAACCTCACTGGAATACGGTCTTGTGCACTGCACAATAAGGGGTGATTGATCACTTTTTTAGATGAGATAACCTCTTCATATAAGGTATTGCGTTGGTAGGGCGACAAGCCCGCTTGCAGAATAAGTTTTTCCATATCCGCAGGTACAACTTCTTGGCCGTGTTTGGCGCCAGCTGCTCTTGAAATACTTTCATTCATAAGTGTGCCGCCAAGGTCATTCGCCCCAGCTCGAAGCATTGCTGACGCAGTATCTGGCCCCATTTTTACCCACGACGCTTGTATATTGTCTATATGGCCTTGCAACACTAATCGCGCAATGGCGTGCATTTTGAAATGTTCATCTTGGGTTGGTCCTGTGCGCACCTGCTCAGGATTGTTTCGGTAAAGAGGGCTGTCATAATGAATAAAACCCAAGGGTACGAACTCGGTGAATCCGCCGGTGCGCTTTTGGATGTCTCTTAGCAAACACAAATGCGCTGCCCAATGACTTGGGCCGTCGATATGACCGTACATTATGGTAGATGTGGTTCGAATACCTACTTGATGAGCGGTTTCGATGATTTCTACCCAGTTTTCCGTGCTTAACTTGTTTTTGGTTAGTTGGCGACGTACTTGTGTATCGAGAATTTCTGCCGCTGTGCCCGGCATGGATGAAAGTCCGTGGGCTTTTAACTTAGTCAGAAAGTCGCGATAGCTATAGCGCCCTTTCATCGCGCCATACCACACCTCAAACGGCGAATATGCGTGTATGTGTATTTGTGGTACTTCACGCTTAACGGCGTCGAGTAGTTCAAAGTAATAATCGGCAGAAATGTCTGGATGCAAACCACCTTGAACACATATCTCAGTGGCCCCTCTTTGATGTGCTTCTAACGCTCGCAAGGCTACAGCGTCAACAGACAAAAATTCGGCATTGGGCGCGTTTTTACTCACTCCAAAATTGCAAAACTGGCAGCCCATGTTGCATACATTGGTAAAGTTGATATTACGTGTAACCACATACGAAGCTTTGTTGCCACAGCGCATTTGTCTGACTAAATCGGCAACGTGAAACAGGGCGTCGGCTTCCTCATGGGTACAAGAAAACAAGGTTTCTGCGTCTTCTTGGGTAATTTCAACGCCTTCTAATGCTTTGCTCAAAATAGATGCCATACGGAGAGATAATCCAGCGAGTTTGCTATCGATGGGGCTATCTTTGTAGGGCGCTGTGTGATGTTGAAAAGTCATGTTTTACGCTCCACAAGTCAGTTGGGTTGATACGTGCTGATCTTTCGCCAGTCCGTCAGACCGCCACGACGGCATGGCATTCTGAAGTCTTGGCGTTAGGTAGCGCGTGGGCGCTTTAAGATAACGAGGGTAAACCGTTAATCGCTCTTGCAGCTGATAACCAAGATTTGCGCAGGTGCTGGCAATGCTTTCTATTTGTGGCCAAGCGCGTTCTGGGTTTATAAAATCTTTGGTGACAGGTGATATGCCACCCCAGTCGTTAATACCTGAACCAATGTACGCCACATAGTCTTCTTCTAAATTTGGCGGAGCTTGTAGGCTTATACTGGGGTGAAGTAACAAGCGGGCCACGGCTAATGTTTTACGCATGTCGTTTACATCGGGCTCGTTAGCATTTTCCATTGCTGTACCAGGCTTTGCGCGAAAGTTCTGCACTATGACTTCTTGGATATGTCCGTGTGCTAAGTGAAGTTCATTGATAGCCAGCAAACTGTCTATTCGCTCTTCCCACGTTTCACCAATGCCAATCAAAATTCCTGTGGTAAATGGAATATCAAGCAGCCCCGCATCATGTAGTGTTTTAAGTCTGACACTTGGCACTTTGTCAGGGCAGCCGAAGTGGGGCATGCCTTTTTTCATTAACCTATCGCTACTACATTCAAGCATCATCCCCATGCTGCCAGATACAGATTTCAGCTGTTTCAGCTCGTCATATGTCAGGGTGCCGGCATTAACGTGGGGTATCATTAAACTTTTGCTAAGTACCATTTCACACGCTTCAGTGAGGTAATCAACCATGGTGCTGTGGCCTAATGTGGCTAGCCAATCCTTTGCGTAGCGATAACGTTTTTCTGGCTTTTCACCCAAGCTAAACAGTACTTCTTTGCATCCAACTTTTTGCCCTTGTAGCACTTCAGCAAGGATCTTTTCACGGCCCATAATGTTGGCTTTACCTGAGTCAGGATGCTGTACGAATGTGCAATAGCTGCAGGTGTCTCGACACATATTGGTAAGAGGGATAAACACTTTTCGAGAGTAGGTCATGGTTGTTGACCATGTTTGGTCTCGTAATGCAGCAGCACTTTTGCACAACGCATTCAACGCGTCGCTACTGCAATTTTCCATAGCAATGGCGTCTTCTCGTGTCAGCATTTGGCGTTCCCTCGTAGGTGATAAGCGTGAGCTTAATGGGTTTTATAACTGTTCTTTTTTTAAGCTTTATCACGAGTTTTACCAAATGGTAAAGATTTTTATTGGTGTTTTTTTTGGTGCAGAAAGTGCGCAAATATGGCGCGGTATGGTTAAAAGTGGTCAGGTTTTTAGAAAAAATAGAAGGCTCGAAATTGACTACGAACACAAGAAAAATAAAGCGTTGAATGCTTTGATGGCCGTTCAAATTGAGTGGATAAAATTTGGGGGGCTTGTGGGTTAAGAAGGTACCTTAAACCCACAAAAAAAATTTAAATATGCACTAGTGTTGTGCGTTCAAAGCGTTCAACACAAATTGGCAAAGAAAGTCTGCAGCTTGATCAAAGTCTTCTTGTTCTAGTTTGTTTTTACCCAGTAGTAATTGTATTTGAACAGAAAAGTCAGCATAGGTTTGTGTAGATGCCCATATGGTAAAAAAGAGGTGCTTAGGATCAATAGGACGGATAAGTCCAGCGTCGACCCAACGCTCTATGAGTACTATATCTTTTTCAAATGCAGGTTTTAAATGCTCCATAAGATAAGGTTTAAGTACTGGCGCGCCGTTGATAATTTCATGGGCGAAAACTTTTGAACCGTTGGGGTAGTCTCGAGAAAGTGCGATTTTTTGCCGGATATAGTCGGTAATAACCTCAGCAGGTGATACATCTGGACTATCATTGAACTTCATTTTTTCTAGCCACAGGTCAATCATATTTTCTAACACTGCTTGATAAAGTACATCCTTACCGGGAAAGTAATACAAAATATTCTGCTTAGACAAACCTGACTCTTTTGCCACTGCGTCCATAGAAGTGCCACTAAACCCTTTTTGTGCAAAGACTTTCTCAGCCGCCCTCAGGATTTTGGCCTCAGTTTTCGCACGATTAGTTTGGGTTTTTGTGGGTGTTGCCATGTTGGTTGTTGTCCTTACTCAATGCGTTATGCGCTTTTCACCATCGCGTGAAACCTACTCGGGTGTCAATATCAACTTACGTCGATACTAGAGTGACTCTTTTCAAGCGCAGATAAAAACAACTCTACTAAACGGGTGGGTTTAGGTGATTTGCGATAAATAGCTGCAAATTGACAGTGATATTGAAATTTAGCCGGATTGACGGGTTTCATTAAGTCTTTATGTACGAAAGGCGCGGCATAATGATCAGGTAAGAACCCTAAATAGCACCCCGAGGATATCAAGGTGGCGATTCCCTCCTGATCGTTGGCAACAGCCATTTTGTTTAATCCCAGGGCCATGCTTTTATCCATATTGGGGCTGTGGAAACTAAGCCCGGCGTATTTTGCCTCACAAACATCTTGTTCTGAGGGAAGTGTTGAAGGATTAAACATGGGGTGTCGCTTTCCACAATACAAATACATTTGCTCGGAGAACAGCGGCAGATAATTGAGGCTTGATGAGGTTCTGTGAGTGGGAATAATGCCCACGTGATAACGATTGTCGAGGATGCCTTGTTCTATGGTGTTAACAGGCACGACGTGAATTTCAACGTTTACATCTGGCGCCATTTGTTGATAAGCGTAGATGGCCTCGTCAACTTTACACTGTTCGTTAGTTACAGTTTTATCAAACATGGCAATGACTACATTTCCTTGCAAATGCCGGTGCATATCGTTGACCTCATTGCGAAAATCTTGCAGCGAGATCAGCAACCTTTGTGTCGATTCATAAATGCGCTTGCCTTCCTCCGTAAGGGCGAAACCACCTCGCCCACGATGGCAAAGTATCATCCCCAGTCGGGTTTCTAGATCTTTTAAATGGCGACTGATAGTAGAGCGTCCAATGTTTAACTCAAGCTCAGCCGCGGACAAACCGCCAGCTTGCGCCACCACGATAAAAACCCGCAGTAGTCGAATGTCTGTATCTGATAAATTCCCTAAGATTGCACGCATAGTTTCATATTTATGAAAGTAAAAGTTGAATTTTTATAATTTATCGAACATAGCGAGCTAGGTAAAGTAGATCAGAATTAAGTCTACTCTACAGGATTACCAGTAATGACCCAGCAGGCACACGGAGTAACGCAAGCACAAAAAGATGCGTTGTGGATGCCCTACACCGCAAATCGTCAATTCAAATCTTCACCTCGAATAGTCAGTGGTGCAGAAGGTAACTATTTGATTGATGACACTGGCCGTAAGGTCTTTGACGGATTGTCTGGGCTTTGGACATGCGGGGCTGGGCATAACCGACCAGAGATTGCTGAGGCTGTGGCACGCCAGTTGACTACCCTAGATTATGCACCTGCGTTTCAGTACGGACATACACTGGCATTTGAACTTGCCGAACGTTTGGCTGCGATGGCCCCCGCAGACATCAACCAGGTGTTTTTTACTAACTCAGGATCAGAAGCCGCTGATACCGCAACTAAAATCGCCAGAGCATATTGGCGTCAGCAAGGGCAACCAACTAAAACCCGAATTATTGGCAGAGCAAAGGGCTATCACGGCGCAAGTTGGGGTGGCATAAGTTTTGGTGGTATTGGGGCCAATCGCAAAATGTGGGGGCCGGCTATGGAGTCTGATCACCTATCACATACTTTGCTTGCCGATCAGCCATTTTGTAAAGGTATGCCAGACACGGGCGCTCATTTGGCCGAAGAGCTCATTGAGATGGTTGCACTGCACGATGCATCCAATATTGCCGCGGTTATCGTTGAACCATTAGCTGGTTCGGCAGGTGTCATCATTCCACCAGTGGGATATTTGCGCCGGTTAAGAGAGTTATGTGATGAGCACGATATTTTGCTTATTTTCGATGAAGTCATTACTGGCTTTGGCCGCACAGGTCATTTGTTTGGAGCGAATGCATTTGATGTGGTACCAGACATGATCAACGTAGCAAAACAGCTAACCAATGGCGCTGTTCCAATGGGAGCAGTAATGACACGTCAGTTTATTTACGACACGGTTACCGGCGCGGGTGGCCCAGAGTACAACATAGAGTTGCCCCATGGTTATACGTACTCTGGTCATCCCGTTGCCTGTGCTGCGGCAATGGCAGCCCTTGACGTGCTTGAGCAAGAATCCTTGGTATCTCGCGTGTCTGAACTTAGCCCTTACTTTGAAAAAGCAGTACACAGCTTAGCGGGACTTCCCTTTGTAAAAGGTATTCGCAACTTTGGCTTTGCTGCTGGCTTTACCATTGAAAGCTACCCTGGCGAACCTGCTCGTCGCCCATTTGAATTGGCAATGTCGCTTTGGGATAAGGGGTATTACGTTCGCTACGGCGGTGACACCTTGCAGTTGGGCATTCCTTTTACTACCGAGAAATTCGAAATAGACAATCTTATCAATGCAATGCACGACACCTTAAGCAACGCATAATTTTTATAAAGAGAAGCAGTTATGACATCAGTTGTAGGACACTATATTCACGGAGCTACCCTTGCCCCCCAAAGTGGCAAGATTATAGACATTATTAACCCAGCCACTGCACAAGTTTGTGGCAAAGTAGAAATGGCATCTTCTCAAACGGTTCAACAGGCCATTGATTCTGCCACTAAAGCTTATCCAGCATGGCGCGCCACGCCTCCTGCAAAACGGGCGCAAATTATGTTCCGTTTCAAGATGTTGCTAGAACAACACAGTGACGAGATTTGCAGATTACTGAGTTTAGAACACGGAAAAGTACTTCACGACGCTAAAGGTGAATTACAAAGAGGGATTGAAAACGTTGAGTTTGCTTGCGGAATGCCTCAGTTGCTTAAAGGGGAGCACAGTAAAGATGTTGGGCCTGGTATTGATGCTTGGTGTGAGTTTCAGCCCTTAGGTGTAGTAGCGGGGATCACACCGTTTAACTTTCCAGCCATGGTTCCTTTGTGGATGTGGCCCAGTGCTATCATGTGCGGCAATACCTTTGTGCTAAAACCCTCAGAAAAAAATCCATCGAGTGCAATGCTATTGGCGGCATTAGCCAGTGAAGCGGGTCTTCCGCCCGGTGTGTTAAACGTGGTAAACGGCGACAAAGCGGCGGTAGACCGACTCATTGAAGACCAAACGATACAAGCTATCAGTTTTGTTGGCTCTACACCTGTGGCTGAAGCCATTTATAGCAAAGCCTCACAGTATGGTAAGCGTTGTCAGGCACTAGGCGGTGCAAAGAATCACGCGATTGTTATGCCAGACGCCGACCTAGACAACGTAGTCAATGCACTTATGGGCGCTGCGTATGGATCGTGCGGTGAACGATGCATGGCAATCTCGGTGGTTGTTGCCGTGGGAGATGACATTGCCAATAGCCTAAAAGACAAACTTGTTGGGCAAATTGGTGCGTTGAAAGTTGGCCCCGGGAGCGACAATAGCAATGATATGGGCCCGCTCATTAGTGAGCCGCACTTTACAACTGTTAAGAACTTTATTGCATCGGGTGTGGAGCAAGGTGCAGAGTTGGTATGTGATGGTAGAACGCTTTCTGTAGAAGGTCATGAAAATGGATATTTCTTGGGCGCGACGCTGTTTGACCATGTACAGCCTCATATGGAGATATACCAAAAAGAAATATTTGGTCCTGTATTAGTGATGGTTCGCGTACCAGATATGGCGAAAGCAGTTGAGCTTATTAATGCTCATGAATACGGTAACGGTACTTGTCTGTTTACCCGTGACGGTGAGGCCGCACGCTTCTTTATTGACCAAGTTCAAGTGGGCATGGTTGGCGTAAATGTGCCATTACCAGTGCCTGTGTCTTATCACAGTTTTGGTGGTTGGAAACGTTCCCTTTTTGGTGATTTACATGCTTATGGCCCTGATTCTGTAAGGTTTTACACCCGCCGCAAAGCAGTGACTCAGCGCTGGCCATCGGCGAACTTACGAGAGGGTAGCCAATTCTCGTTCCCAAGCAACTAGAACACAATGGCACAGAAGTTGAAACATTCATGTATCGATTTCTGACCAGTTGGTTAGTCAAAATACGCCGCTAAAGCGAACGTTAGCGAGTGAGTTTTGCATAGTGATTAACCCGTTAGCCTCGATTATTTAGGGGCTAGATGAGAGAAAGTCTCATCAAACTTAAGATGAAATCTGCGTCGCCTATCACTGGGTAGGAGAGCATTTTTTTAATTTTTAGTTTTACCGTTTGGTAAATATTTTTTCAAAGAATGCACTGATTTGAACGCATTTTGCTCAACGTTGGGGCAATTGAGAACAATAACAAATAAGACAGTGAGGACGTGTAATGGAACAGCTAAGAATAAACGGGCAAAGGCTTTGGGATAGCCTAATGGAAATGGGAGATATCGGCGGTACTGAAAAAGGTGGATGTAATCGCCTTGCAGGCACTGACCTCGACAAACAAGCTCGAGACCTTTTCTGCGCGTGGTGTGAAGCAACCGGTTGCACTATCAGTGTTGATAAATTTGGCAATATATTCGCAAAGCGCCCTGGAGCAAACAATTCGCTTCCATCAGTGTGTACAGGAAGTCATCTTGATACGCAGCCAACCGGCGGAAAATTTGATGGAGTGTACGGTGTGCTGTCTGGTGTTGAAGTGCTGAGAACCTTGCACGAAAACAACATTACCACACCCACGCCTATTGAAGTGAGCGTATGGACTAATGAAGAAGGCTCTCGTTTTCAGCCTGCTATGCAAGGTTCCGGTGTATACGTAGGTCGATTTGATTTGCAAGAAGAGCTAGATAAAACCGACGTAAATGGCATCAGATTAGGGGACGAACTTGCCCGTATTGGTTACTTGGGAACTGAGGAACTTGGTAGTCGCAACATTGGGGCATTTTTTGAAACTCACATTGAACAGGGTCCTATTTTAGAAGATGAAGACAAGGCTATAGGGGTTGTTCGGTTAGGCCAAGGAATACGTTGGTACAATGTTGAGGTACAGGGCCGAGAGTCGCATTCAGGTACTACTCCAATGCATTTGCGAAAAGATGCCATGGTTGCCACTGGTACTATAGTGACGGAAATAGAAGCACTGGCGAATCGTTTTGAAAATGGTTTAGGTACCGTGGGCTTTATGCAGGTTTACCCTAATTCAAGAAACACGATTCCGGGAAATATCAAATTTAGTGCAGACTTACGTAACCCAAACCCTGATGTATTGCTAACAATGCACGAAGAGTTTGTAGCTTTCTGTGAAAGTGTAGCTAAAGAGCGCGACCTTGAAATTACCGTAGACAACTTTTGGTATTTTGCGCCGGTTGAGTTCAATGCTTCGGACGATGTAAAAGCCGCTACTGAAAAACTAGGTTATTCCCACATGGATATTTATGCTGGCGCCGGGCACGATGCGTGTTATATGGCAGATATAGTGCCGTCGGGAATGATATTTACCCCGTGTGAGAATGGCATAAGTCACAATGAAATTGAGTATTCTAGCCCTGAACAGTGTGAAGCCGGAGCCAATGTGTTATTGCATACTATGCTGACTGCTAGCGAACGGATTGCTACTGAGGCTGCTGTAGCTGAAGAGGGGGTGTTAGCATGAGTAACGACATCATTGAAGTATCGTTAACCGACGAAGCAAAAAGCAGCGATTACTTTAATAGCGACCTAGCACCAACCAAAGTCGCTGAACGAACATGGGGTACTGGAAATATCGCCGCACTTTGGGTAGGTATGGCGATATGTGTGCCCACCTACACTTTGGGCGGCGTGCTTACCGCCTATTTTGGTTTATCAGTGGTAGAAGCACTCATCACTATTCTTCTCGCCAATGTTGTAGTACTTATTCCTCTTACGTTAAACGCATTTCCCGGCACTAAATTTGGTATTCCTTTTCCCGTAGTACTTCGCTCCTCTTTCGGTATTGTGGGTTCAAATGTCCCTTGCTTAATTCGAGGCTTTGTTGCCTGTGGTTGGTTTGGTATTCAAACCATGTTTGGAGGCTTAGCGATACACCTGTTCTTATCGTCAATATCCGATGGCTGGGCACAGTTGGGCGGCATTGGTGAAGTCATTGGCTTTTTTGTGTTTGGCTTTCTTAACGTTTATATCGTGATTAAAGGGGCAGAGTCTATTAAGTGGCTAGAAACCTTGGCTGCCCCATTATTACTGATTGTTGGTATTGGACTCATTTGGTGGGCTAGCGACAAGGTGTCTATTTCAGAAGTGCTTGCCACACCCGCTAATCGCCCTGAAGATGCAGGATTTTTCAGCTATTTCTTTGCGGGACTTACGGCAATGGTGGGCTTTTGGGCGACCTTGTCACTTAATATTCCCGATTTCAGCCGATATGCAAAAAGCCAAAAAGCACAGGTGACTGGACAGATCCTTGGTTTGCCGCTCACCATGTTCTTGTTTGCAGCATTGGGTGTGTTATTGACTTCAGCTTCGGCGAGTTTAGTAGGTGAAACGGTATCAGATCCGGTATCGCTTATTGGTCACATTGATAGCCCGTTCTTTGTTGCTATAGCCATGCTACTTATTATCGTTGCGACACTTTCTACCAACACGGCAGCGAATGTTGTATCACCCACTAACGACTTTCAAAACATCGCACCTAAATACATTAATCACACTCGCGGTGTGCTGCTTACCGGTGTGGTGGGTGTATTACTGATGAGCTGGGAGCTGCTTAAAAAAGCAGGATTGATTGAATCGGACGTGAGTGTTGAAAGCATGTATTCAAATTGGCTGTTGGGTTATTCAAGCTTACTTGGTCCCATAGCAGGGATCATGATTGTGGATTATTTTCTGATTCGTAAACAGCAATTAGACGTGAGTGCTTTGTACACAGGTAGCGATCTTTATCCCAAAGTTAATTGGGCTGGTTTCTTGGCGTTTTTGGTTCCAGTAGCTATTACCCTGATTGCGATCTTTACCGGCCAGCTTAGCTGGTTTTATGACTATGGGTGGTTTACTGGCTCGTTATCGGGTGCGCTTATTTACTTTGTTGCCGCCAAATCTATGGTATCGAAAGTGAATAACCTATCAAACGCTGCCAGCGTTTCATCGTAGCGCGACGCTTACAGGAGATTAGCAATGAAATTAGTACTTCGAGGTGGCACCGTAGTCACCCACGAAACCTCTTTTAAAGCCGACGTAGTCTGTGAAAACGGAAAAATTACTCAAGTTTCAAAGGATGTCGTAGTCGCTGATGATGCAAAGGTTATAGATGTAACTGATAAACTTATCATGCCTGGTGGCATTGATCCTCACACTCATATGCAACTTCCATTTATGGGAACGGTCGCAGCCGACGATTTTGCATCAGGCACAGCAGCAGCCCTAGCGGGTGGCACAACAACTATCATTGATTTTGTAATCCCGAGCCCGGGACAACCATTAATGGAAGCCTACCATCAATGGCGAGACTGGTCAGAAAAGTCACTTGCAAACTATACGTTTCACGTTGCTATCACTTGGTGGGATGAATCAGTTTCCGCAGATATGGAAACCCTAACTACAGATTACGGTATCAATAGCTTTAAACACTTTATGGCATATAAAAATGCCATAATGGCAACCGACGATATTTTGGTGGCTAGCTTTACTCGCTGTTTAGAATTAGGTGCTATTGCAACGGTTCATGCTGAGAACGGCGAACTGGTATATCACCTACAACAACAAATGGTTGAAAAAGGTATAACAGGGCCCGAGGCTCACCCGCTTTCACGCCCACCTATGGTAGAAGGCGAGGCTGCTTATCGCGCTATAAGTATCTCTGAAACCATCGGAGCACCTTTGTACTTGGTGCACTGTTCAGTGGAAGAGTCGGTAGATGCTATTCGCTACGCTCAAAACCGCGGTCATCATGTTTATGGTGAAGTGCTTGCCGGTCATCTTGTTGTTGATGATAGTGTTTATCAAGATCCAAGCTGGGAGAAAGCCGCCGCTCACGTTATGAGCCCACCATTTAGAGAAAAGAAACACCAAGACGCATTGTGGAAAGCGCTTCAGGCTGGCACCTTGCAAACGACCGCAACCGACCACTGTGCTTTTTGTAATTCTCAAAAGGCTATGGGTAAAGAGGATTTCACCAAAATACCCAATGGTACTGCGGGAGTTGAAGAAAGAATGTCGGTCTTGTGGGAGAAGGGCGTTAATAGTGGCAAGTTAACACCAAACGAGTTTGTTGCGGTAACGTCAACCAACGCGGCGAAAATCTTCAACATGTACCCAGCAAAAGGTGCGATAGCGGTAGGTGCTGATGCTGATATTGTAGTGTGGGATCCTAGTGCGACCAAAGTGCTTAGTGCAGAAACTCAACTGTCGAAAATCGAACACAATATTTTCGAAGGCATGGAAGTGAAAGGCATTCCAGCGATCACTATATGTAACGGTAAGGTGGCGTTTGAGAAAGGTGAAGTGGTTGCTAAACCCGGTGACGGACACTACGTAGAGCGACCAACTTTTGCACCCTATTATGAAGCCCTGAAAAGACGTAAGGCGTTGTCGGAGCCGCAAGCTGTCGAACGCAGTGAGTAAGGTTTTAACTAAACTCTGAGTTGAGGTACTGGCGAACGTCCATTGCATTCATTTGCTATTTCTATCTAGCGGCATATTTGCCGTTACTGTGGGATAAGTACCTGATTGCTTTTCAGTGGTTTGACCTAACAGGGTTGAATACTTGGGTGAGCGTGTTTATTTGGTTTAGGTGCACACGGTTCGACACTATGGGTTGTTGATGGCTTTTGGTACACTACCAATAAATAGGTGGGCAGTTAACCAACGTGAACTCTAAAGCTAGACTTCATCCCAGAAATAAGCATAACCAAGACTACAACTTTGACCAGCTAGGCAAGTTCGTACCTGAACTTGCTGGCTTTGTAGAAACAAAATATGGCAAAAAAACCTTAGACTTTGCTAACTCTGATGCCGTTAAGTTGCTCAATAAAGCCTTACTTAAGGCCGATTATGACATTCATTATTGGGACATCCCACCTGGCTTCTTGTGTCCTCCCATTCCCGGAAGAGTCGATTATATTCACTACTTGGCTGATCTTTTACAATCAAGCGTTGCAGGGAAAATAGACCACAAGAAAGTAAAGGTACTCGACATTGGTACGGGCGCTAATTGCATCTACCCTTTGTTGGGCCACAAAAGTTACGGCTGGCGTTATGTTGCAACAGACATAGAAGCTCAGTCTGTAAAAATGGCAAAGCAGATCGTGAATGCCAACCAAGGTTTGTCTAAAGTCATTCAGATTCGTCATCAGAAGCAATCTAATCAGATTTTCCAAGGCGTCATTAACGAAGGCGAAAAGTTTCATATAACCCAGTGCAACCCGCCTTTTCACAATTCGGCAGACGAGGCCGCCCAAGGTAGCCAAAGGAAATGGAAAAACCTAGGAAAAAACGCCAAAGCTTCTGATGGAAAAACGCCAGCCCTAAACTTTGCTGGCCGTTCAAATGAGTTGTGGTGCAAAGGCGGAGAGCTTAGCTTTGTTCGCAAAATGGTTAGAGAAAGCCAACACTATGCACAACAGGTGGTTTGGTTTACTACGTTAGTGTCGAAAAAAGACAACGTGAGTGGCATTAAGCTCGCATTGAAAAAGGTCAATGCGAAGCAAGTTAAAGTGGTTAAAATGGCCCAAGGTCAAAAAATCAGTCGCTTTATTGCGTGGAGTTTTTTAACTCCCGAACAGCAAGCTAATTGGTGCTGTAAAGAGTGAAAATGGCGTCGCACGTTTCCGCGGGCAAGCAGAATTAATCTATTGAAAAGCCAATATCGCCTAGCACTGAATTAACTTCTGTGCAGATGCCAATCTGATTTGGTTGCGAAGTTGATGCATTAATTCATTTTCACTTTGCCAGTAGTGCCAAAACAATGGTGAATCTAAATATACCTCCGGTGTTAAATCAACTAACTCTTGATTGTCCAGATATTGCTGCATCTGCAATTCCGGTAGTAGCCCAAACCCCAATCCTGCGAGTACAGAGCGTAAAAAACCCTCAGAAGATGGGCAAAGATGTATCTTTTCTGGAATTGAGCCACACACGTCTTTTAAAAAGTGGTGTTGTAATTGATCATCTTGATTGAATACCAAACACGGCGCATTGGGCAGGTTAGCTTTAAGTTTTTTGTCTAAATGAAAGCGTCGAATGAAATCAGGACTGGCGACTGCTCGATATCGCATCGCGCCCAAAGGCTGAACTTTTGCACCATTTATAGCGTTATCATTTGCACAAATGCATGCCATCACATCGCCCAGCTTCATGCGCTTTAGACCAACTGACTGGTCTTCAACAACTAAGTCAAAGCAAACCTGCGGGTAATCAGTAAGTATTAACGCTTCTGGTAACCAGGTAGCGAGCGAATCTCCATTTACCGCTATTCTGATATTGGAAATACTTGTTTCATCAAACCCTAAAGTAGCCTCCATTTGTCTAACCTGCTGAAGATGGTTTAACAAGCGCTGTCCGGCGGGGGTAGGTTGTGGAGGTACTGTGCGAAGCAATACAGGCTGTCCCACTAATGCCTCTAATTGTTTTATTCGATGACTTATGGCTGATTGGGTAAGAAAAAGCTGCTTTGCTGCTTTATCAAAGCCCCCTTTTTCTACCACTGATGACAAAGCAACTAACAGACGATAATCGATCATTAATTTAATTAATGCCCTACAAAATTTATTCGTTTGATTAATGTTAAGTCAATCGATACTTTTTTACACAACATTTTATGGTGTGAGGAAAAAGTAGTGACGTTTTTACTGGGGTTTGGTGTTGGGTTGAGTTTAATTGTAGCGATTGGTGCTCAGAATATTTGGGTTTTAAGCCAATGTATGGCTGGTGCAAATCGTATAGTTATTGCACTGGTTTGCGTGCTGTGTGATTGCCTGTTAATCACAATGGGAGTTTTTGCGGTTTCTTATGTTCAAATACTACTTCCACCATTAGTACCAATTTTAACTTGGTTAGGGGTACTGTTACTGTTGTGGCTTTCTTGGCAAGCGATGATGCGCGTAAGAGCCGGAGGCAATGTGCTCATAGTTAACACAAATATAAAAGCACAAAGTAACAGCAAAACTGCACTGACGGCGCTGGCTATCACTTTGCTAAATCCACATGTGTATTTGGATACCGTATTTCTAATTGGTGGCGTAGCGAATCAACAACCCTCACCCATGTTGTTTGTTGCAGGTGCTTGTACTGCTTCACTTTGCTGGTTTTCTACTTTGACCTCTCTCGCGCCAAAATTAAAAACCTGGCTAAACTCGCCCAGACGCTGGCAAATTTTCGACTGCTCTATTTCGATAATATTGGGGGGAATGGCAATAAACTTAGCGTTTGGGTAACGCTAATGTATTTAGTAAGACATGAAAAGTTGATGATAGTCTCCTAGCCCCCGTGAGTAATACAGCAAACACCAAGAAATGGCCAAGTACTTAAGTATCTGCTGTGGGGTTACCTTTTATCATCCGTTAGGATTCAAGGATGTCCTATTCGAGTAAAATATTAAACTCAATGACGACTAATTAACTTGATAAGCCTGCTTAATATAATGCAGCGCCTTCACTGGCTCTTGCTTGCGCTCAAAAATGGCCGAGAGCTTTTCAAAGTCCTCTTTGTTCGGGTTTAATTTTACGGCGCGTAGTAGGGCTTTTTCAGCCAGTACGTCATCATTTGAATTAAACGCCACGGCTCCTAGGGTAGAGTACAAATCAGCATTTTCATTGTCGGCTTTGATCCAACCTTCTATCGCCGTAATGGCGGCAGAGGCATTCGGTAGGTTCAGTTGACGCATGAGTTTACACAAGCTTGGCTCTGGCCCTTTCTTTTGCCATTCTACAAGCATAATTTGTGCGTCGGAGTGCATACCTTGGTCAAGCAGTTGTTCTGCGTACGCGGCACGTAGGCCAGCATCGATACGCTGTTTTCGAGGTAAACTTAACCAGTAGTTTTTGAGTTCAGCTGCCCCTTGTTTACTGGCGATTTCGGCAAATTTTCCTTTTGCCATGTGTTGAGACCAATTAACTACCTCTTCCTTCGGCAGTACTTTCTTCCAACTTTGTAAGTTGGTTTGCAGAGTTTGCCACTGATTGAGCTTAGCGAGAAGTTGAGCCTTCAGCTTAACCACCTCGCTATTTTTGTCGTTAGGTTCGGCAATCTCGTCTAGCAGTACTAGTGCTTCTTTTGGCTTTTCTTGCTTGTCGAGTAGCTTGGCTTGCATGATGGTTGCAGCCAACTTGGATTCAGGGTATTCGCTGGCTTGCACTAAAAAGTAATTCGCTTTTCTATCATCGGTGGCGCTTTGTGCTGCTGCCAAGTAATTCACACCGCGAAAATCCCCTTGGGTTGTTTTTTCAAACGCCTTGCGGGCAGATTCACGATCACCTGAGGCAAGGGCTTGCAAACCCGTATAAAAAGCTTGCTGGCGCTTGCGTTCACCAAAGTAACCAATCCAGCGGTGAGAGCCTTTGAAGAGGCTTATACACCAAAGTAGTATTCGAACGAAAATCCAAAGTCCTAAACCAATGGCAATGGCTATAAGACTAACGCTAAATAACGTCATTTCCCAAGCTGTATTACCAAAAACAACAAGTACATACCCTGTGTCTTCAAGTATTTGAGGACCTGCAACCATAGCAATAACAAACAACGCCAAAACTATTAGCGCTTTGATTAGTATCTTCATAGCGCACTTGCTCCCTCACCAAACACTTGACGTACACGTTCATCAAGTAACTCGGCCAAAGGTTGCTGAGAAACAAGTTCGGTAGGTACTACGCGAGCCACATCTGTACTTGCTAGGTTTTGGATTGCGGTTAAGTAACCCACCACCTGACTGTCTGTATTGTCAAAACGGCTCACAATAATACTGTTGGCCTGTGTTAGCGTTTGCTCAAACAAGGTGGCGTTGTAATCTAATGCCGCAGCTTGTGCCTGCATTAGCTGATACCTGAGTTGCTCGCGAATGAGCCATTGTGTTTCTTGCGTAAGCACTGGCTCTACGGGGCCTGAAAGAGTTTTTTTGGTTAAGAACTCATCCCTAATACTGTCCCAGACTTTCCCTAGGTTGGCTTTCCAATCTGCCGTTGATTCACTAAGTTCATTGCTTTGCGCATTAATATCAACAGGTTTTTCAAATACGTTGAGCGGTAAGGTATCTACTTGAGAGAGCAAACCTGAAATTGCCAGCGCTACAGAACTAACAGACACGCTGTTGGCTTGCTGTAGTGCTTGAATGTCTTCGGCTATTTTTGCGCGAACAGGAAGTAATGATGGGTCAGCTAATGAAGCTAATCGCTTGTCGGCGTTGATGAGTAACATAATGGCCGTGCGTATATCGTCATCTAGCCATACTTTGCGCCCAGCCATACGCACTAAATAATCGGCTTCTGCGATCAGCCAGTCCGCAGGGCGGCGGCCCTCTAACGATTTCATTTGTTCTAGGGTGGCAAGGTTTTGTTGTTCAAGTGCTAGGTTCTGTGCTTCTAACAGCGCAATTGATTCGCTGAGTTGCGAGTTGGTATCGGCTAAAGCTTGTAGCTGAGATTGAGAGCCTTCGAGAGTCGCGGTTAGTTGTTGCACTGCCATGCTATTCGCAAGTTGTGCCTCATTCGCTAATTGAGCTTGAGTAGTGGCTTGTGTGTAGTACCAGTAAGCTCCACCAGAGAGCGCAAGAATACAAACAAACAGAAAACTAAAAGCCAGCCATAACATGCCCGTACCGTTACTTTTAGCGGTTTTCTTTGGTGTGCTTTTGGTTGTTGGAGTACGGTTTGAAACGGTAGAGTCTTTACTATCCGCAGGTGCAGATACGCTGGTTTGAATACCTGTTTCTTGCTTATCGGTCATTTAATACTCCCAATTGTCCTTTATCCAGGCAATAAGTGCGTTGTCTGTAGCGCCATTGCACACAGCCACTGAGTTTATTCCTTGCATGCGCAACGCGTCTGAGACCCGTTGGCTTACGGTTAGCCAAGGCAAATTAGCCAGTGTGCTCTCAGCCCTAAGTAATTGTTTTGCTAAATGCTCACTGGTAGCGATAATGCCGCTAACGTCGCCAATTTTCCACTTATTTGTAAACACTGGCGTTGGCAAATCTAAGCGTTGGTATACGTTACACTCTATTGCACTGTGACCGCGCGCATTAAGCGTAGTTGCAAGAAGGTGCCTACCTCCTTCGCCTTTCATAATAACCACTTGCTTACTGGTAGTACCATCAAATTGATGCATGCTGAGTATACCCTCAGAAGTATGGCACAAAGGCGTTAAAATATTATGCTCTGGCAGCGCTTGCTGTAGTGCTTGGGCGGTGGCTGTACCGATAGCAATGATCTGTATGGTATTGAGGTCGATACTGCTGGTCAGTAGTGGTGATACGGCGTAAACGCTAGTAACAATAACAGCATCAATAGTTGAATGTTGTGAAAACGCAGAATGGATTCGAGTGGAAACGTCACTAGGTATTTGAATGTCTGTTGTAGCAACGCCAACACATGGCACGCCCGCGCCTTCAAACGCTTGCTGACTTGCAGCGAGTTTAGGTAACGGGCGAGTTAGGATAAGCATTTAGTCGTGTAGCGCTTTTAAGATTTCACCTGCACCTTGTGACAATAACTGTTCAGCCACTTCAATACCGACTTTTTCTGCGTCTTTAATATCACCTGACACAGTGGCATGTAACAAAGTACTGCCATCAGATTTTCCTACCATGCCGTTCAGTGTGACAGTACCCTCTGACAAAGTAGCAAAACTGCCGATGGGCACCTGACAGCCACCCTCTAGTCGAGCGTTCATTGCGCGCTCTGCGGTAACTCGAGTATTGGTTTCAGCATGATTAAGTGGAGCGAGTAGGGCGATAAGCTCTGCATCGTCATCTCTGCATTCAATACCCACAGCGCCTTGTCCAACCGCAGGTAATGAAATAGCCTCTGGCAGCTCTGTGCGAATGCGATCTTGCATCTCTAAACGAATAAGGCCGGCAGCGGCAAGAATAATGGCGTCGTACTCACCAGCATCTAGCTTGGCTAAGCGAGTATTGACGTTGCCGCGAAGGTCTTTGATAACTAAGTCTGGGCGGTGCTTTCTAAGCTGGCATTGACGACGAAGGCTAGAAGTACCCACCACTGCGCCCTGTGGTAAGGCGTCTAAGTTTTCGTAGGTGTTCGACACAAAGGCGTCAAACGGATTTTCTCGCTCACAAATAGCGTGTAAACCAAAACCTTCAGGAAATGCCACAGGTACATCTTTCATTGAGTGAACTGCAATATCTGCGCGGCCTTCAAGCATCGCCACTTCAAGTTCTTTAATAAAAAGCCCTTTACCGCCAATTTTGGCCAACGGCGTATCAAGGATCTTATCTCCCTGAGTGCTCATTGGAACGAGCTCTACCGCAATATTAGCGTGCGCTTCGAGTAATTTTGCTTTTACATATTCAGCTTGCCAAAGCGCAAGGGCACTTTTTCGCGTAGCAATGCGAATTGTGCGAGTAACTTGAGTGTCTGTCATGATTGTCCTGCAGCATATAGACGATTGCCATAGTGTACAAAAAACCTAGCACTTGCGCATTGACTTCAAACAACTTGGTCGTGTTTTGGTTGGTTTGAACCGAAAATGAGAGTGCATTCCAAACACGCTGTGAACCCTTCCTCGAGTTTATATCTCTGTCAACATTACTGGTAAAGCCTGAGAAGCAAGAGGACTAGTAATTTAAGGATGGAATGCTCTGATTATTTGATAATTTTATAAGGTATCGACTAACATTCTAATAACAGATTACTTGACAATAGAGTTCATTTTGAGGTTTAGTGGTTAAATATTGTTCGAAAATTTGACTTGTCATTTGTAATTCTTTATCCTTTCGCGCCCTCTTATCGAAGGGTGTTTTTTGCAGTTATTGAATGGCTAGTCCGTTTTTGATTTTTTACTAAAGGAATAATATGGAACTTTTAATAGCAGGCTTTGGGCTGCTTGTATCTCTAGTACTGCTAGGGGCATTTTTCTTTACATTCCAAAAGTCTGATGAATCTAGTGATTCTGATAAACATTTCGCAGGGCATAAAAAGATCTTAACCAGAGATGGCATGATTGTTAGAAAGTCAGAGCTTGGAGAACCTCTTTATCTTCTTGGTGACTCAAAGAACATAGGTTGAGTCACTCAGCAAAATAATCGAAACTAGTTGATCGAGATAGATTTCTCAATAAAAGGCTTTGGGCATAAATTTTTGCCGATAATACAATCAGCTGAAAATATTCATGGACGACAATTTTAGTACTGTTAAGCGTTATGATCACATGGGGTGGATACCGTGTGTTCTTGGCAGCTTAGATTTTTCTCGCGTTAGCACAAACCAGCTTACACCTAGATCCCACGGTAAAGGCGCTGACGCAATATGCATCTCTTATATCGACGAACACTCGATACCTTCAACAACGCATAGAACTCGATGTAATGTCATCAGCTCTGTCTATAATTGGAAAGATCGCGAAGATAAGAAGAATGAGTACGATGGAGTATTCAGGTTCATTACGTTTGGTCAAACTCAACCTGATGGCTCAATGGAAGGAGAAGCATTTCTTGTCCTCCATGAAGATATAAACAAGGTAGCGAGTTTTGATTCAACTGTTTTGAATCCTCTGAGAGAGCTAGCTAGTTTGGTTGAAAAATATCAGAAAGCATTAAAAATTAATCAGTATGCACCTAGTATTGAGCTCGAGTTAGATAAAGTAGCTGATAAAATCGTCTCTGTTAAAGCCGCTATAAAAGAAATTGCAAACAACGAACTTCGTCAGCGAGTATTTAACACTAAATACGTCATCTTACCCAATGGACTCACTTTTTTAAAAACTGAGGATTGGTTAGGAATAAATCATAGCCCGCAAAATAGGAGTGAGATAGAACATTCTAAGTTTATTGCCGATAAGCAGTGTTTTATCTATCTTAAATACTCCTTGCATAGACATAAGCATCATAATGATCAAGAAGACCGTTTGACAAGTGTTCATCGAATAGATGCAAAAGTTCCTAAAAATACAGCTCTCAAGCTTATTGGCGATCTAAATAGATCGATCGTAGAAATTAAGGAGCGGGAAATGGAAAAACTAAGCTCGCCAGATCATTATCTACAAGGCTTCATTTCGTATGCAAAATCACTAGTGTATGCTCTTGAGCAATATAGATTTATTGAGCCATTTGAAGCTTCAACAAAGAGAGCATATTTAGATAACATGTTTGGCTCTTGGGAAGCTGTGGTTGCGAAAGCTCAAGGAGAAAAGTCTGAATATCAGAGCAAGCGTGAAAATAACGCTAAAGGGATCGTTGAATTTTTTCAGGCGTTATCAATATTAGTCGCGACTTTTTCTTTAATTTTTCGGGTATACGGATTTAATGGTTGATGGGGCACCTTTACCCCACCAACCTGATACCATTATCAGATGGTTGATAGATCGACTCCGTAGTTGAGTTCCTCT
>JALUXV010000349.1 GCA_027013165.1 Alteromonadaceae bacterium | reverse complement strand
TATCTATAGCAACAAAATGAATGCCTTCCATTTTCAGCATGCGAGCTACCGACTGTCCTACGCGGCCAAACCCACAAATAATGACGTGGTTGGTTAACGGCTCTGCACTACCAAAGCTCGCATTGTCATCGAACGAGATATCCTTGTTAACAATGCGTCTTGCTATGGTGACGCTGTTATTCATAAGCCAGGGCGTTAACGCCATACTGATTACACCCATACACACAATCAGCGATGACTGCTCAGACGTTAGCACGCCGTGTGTCGTAGCAAGCGCAGCAATTACAAAACTAAACTCGCCAATCTGACAAAGTTTAACCCCAGCAGACCAGCCATCTATTGCATCGGTTTTAACTAATAGAGATGCGCCTCTTACTAAAATGACTTTAGCTATCATCAAAGCAAAAACGCCAAAAACAATCTCAAACAGGCTGTTCCACAGTACAGTGAGTTCTAACTGCATACCCACGGTAACAAAAAATAACCCCATTAAAATATCTCGAAACGGACGAATGTCGGCTTCAAGTTGATACTTGTATTGGCTTTCCCCCAACATCATACCCGCCAAGAAAGCGCCTAGCGCCATGGATAGCCCGAAGTAATAAGTTAGCCCTCCTGCCAATAGGGCAATCAATATAGTGGTCAGAACAAACAGCTCGTCAGTCCTTGTTCTTGCTACCTCTCTAAACACCCAAGGTAGTAACCACTTACCCACTGACATTAGAAACGCAATGACAAACACACCTTTAAGCAACGCCTCGCCTAAAGCTAGCGCAATACTTACCTCGCCAGTTTGTGCTAAAAGAGGAATAGCAATTAGGAAAGGAACCACCGCTAAATCTTGAAAGAGTAAGATACTCACCGCTAACTGTGTACGCCTGTTATTAAGAATACCCATTTCGGTGGCTTGCTTAATTACAATAGCGGTTGAGCTTAACGCCAGCGTACCACCAATAATGATGGACGCACTTATTGGAATACCGAGAAACAGAGGAACACAGGTAAACACTGCAGTAGTGAATAACATTTGCCCGAGTCCCACGCCAAATACTAAAGAGCGCATTGCCAACAATTTAGGTAACGAAAATTCAAGACCTAGTGAAAAGAGTAAGAACACTATGCCTACTTCAGCGAGCAGGTGCATTTCTTCTGGGTGTGCAAACACGGAAAGTAATTGTGGACCAGCGAGCACTCCGGCAAAGAGGTAAGCAAGAATTGGAGGGAGATGAATGCGTTTAAATAATGCGACGGCACATACCGATATAAACATCAGTATTACGATATTCAAAAAACTCGTTCCCACGTAACCTCCTAGAACACGTTCACTTCCATTCGTAAAAAAACTCGTCAAACAGGACGGCTTTGCGTTTTAAGCTAAAGACTAGCGCCATAATCATGTTGTTGGCATTTAGCTTGCAGTATCCCCTTTACAAATGCAGATCCGGCAAGTTTTGCCGCTGTGATCGTCATAAATATCGCGAAAATGCGATTGTGGCCACAGAAACGTCAGGGCTTTGACACTTGTTTCTTTGCATACCAACGCATTTTGTATAGGGGCACTACTGTGGATTTTTCAACGTCAGTCTACGATAGCACACAACATAACAATTTTTACCCTGCTGAGAGCACAGGTAAATCACTCTCTTTTAGTGAATTATCAGGCTTTATCACGCAGCTACTTTCTACGCTTGAACTACAAGAGCTAGGTGGCGTGTATTTTCAGCAGCTAAATACGTTACTGCCGGTTGTTGGTTTCAGCTTATCTGATTTTGACTCCCGTTGGGTGTACGGTAATGCAAAAATATCGTCAACACTCATTGATTTACCACTACAAGGTGCTAATGCCGTTAATGGCGATCAAGCTCA
>JALUXV010000348.1 GCA_027013165.1 Alteromonadaceae bacterium | reverse complement strand
ACGTTCACCAACGGTAAGTTCACGGCGTGTAGGTACGTTAAATACAATTTTACGCAGCGGACGACGAGGCTCGCCTTTCTTGGTTTTAAGCTGCATAAAGGTGTAAAGCGTGTCTTCAGTTGCTTCTACTGCCTGACGTACTTTCCAGTAGGTATCACGACCTTTAACGTGAAGTTCGGTAAGGAAACATACCGCTTCCATTGAACCTGTTTCATTCAATGTTTGAATGGTCTTGGCAATGATGTTTTTGTACTGACGCTCGTCAAGTTCGCGTTCTTTACCACAACCGACTAGAAGCACGCGCTCGCTTAGTACATTTGGCACGTTGTGTAGCAACAACATTTGGCCGGCTTTACCTTCAAGGTCGCCACGGCGTAACAAGTTGCTGATATAACCTTCACTGATTTCGTCTAGTTGTTCAGCCACCGCCGTTAGGCGACGCGGCTCGAAGACGCCCACAACAATACATGCACTGCGTTGTTTTTCAGGACTGCCACTTTTTACACTAAACTCCACGATATCACCTCGCTTTTCGTCGTTTATGGTTTGCACGATGACTAAAATCACGTAACGTTTCGCGCTGCTTTATGTTTTAATACGCAGCATAACTTTTTAGTTCGCTGCAATTCACGCTTACAGACCTATTGAATATAGGTTAAATTTGCGTCAAAACACCATGCAAACGGTTTATGATTGCAGGCAAAACTTGTAAAAACGGTAAGTTTAAACAAAATTGTGCTTTCTTTCACTAAAATTCCTAATTTTCCGGAAGGGCTGAGATGCTGATATTCCGCTATTTACTTAAGGAAACGCTGAAATCTCAGTTAGCGATTTTCTTTATCCTAATGGCAATTTTTGTCACCTTGCGATTTGTGCGCGTTTTAGGCGATGCATCCGATGGTGATATTCCCGCTGGGCTGGTGCTTGGCTTCTTAGGTTTATATGCCCCTATTCTCTCTTCATTGGTGCTGCCCATCAGTGCTTATCTGGGTATTATGCTGGCGCACGGCAGGCTGTATGTAGACAGCGAAATGACCGTAATGCGAGCCTGTGGTATCAGTGAATGGTATGTCACACGGGTGATGCTGTTTTTATCTGTGCTTATCATGGTGGTTACCGGCGCTATCACACTTTACTTTGCGCCATTAGCTGCTGAAAACGAATACCAGTTGCGGGAAAAAGCCCGCAACGAAGCTGGGCTTTCTGCTCTAATGCCAGGCAGATTCCAGCAAACGGGCAATGAAAAAGCCGTTATTTTTGTTCACGATGTAGACAATAACGATAAGCTACAACGTGTGTTTTTATCGCAAAATCAGACAGACGATAGCGAAGGCGACGTGCGCGTTGTGTATGCGCAAACTGGTGAAGTAGCTAACAACCCAGACGGCACTAGAAACTTGGTATTGAAAGAAGGGGTACAGTACGAAGGAAAGCAATCTGAAAAGGCTTTCCGCAAAGTAGAATTTGACGAATACCAAATTCAGATTGCCGATAAGCCAGCAGATGAAACTCGTCGCAAGGTAAGTGTGTTGCCCACCAGTGAGCTGTGGGAAGATGACAGCATTGAAGCCAGAGCCGAGCTTCAATGGCGTATTGCCATTCCACTTTCAATCCCATTTTTGGTGCTAATTGCTGTACCGCTAAGCGCAGTCGACCCGCGTCAGGGACGTTTTGGGAAAATGTTTCCGGCGATTCTTCTATACCTGGGCTACTTCTTACTGCTACTCGCCAGTAGACGAGTGTTAGAAGACGGTAAAATGCCGCCTCAACTGGGTTTATGGTGGGTGCATACCATCATGCTTGTTATCGGCATCATGCTTATTGTGCGGGACAGAAAAACCGGCACAGAGTTTCGCGCCTGGCTAT
>JALUXV010000347.1 GCA_027013165.1 Alteromonadaceae bacterium | reverse complement strand
GCTCGTTGTACCACTCGTTTTTGTTTCTCTTGTGTGTGGTACAAGCAACCTGTCTGACCCCAGTAAGCTTGGTAGACTCGGTGCAAAATCTGTTGGTTTGTATGTTGTCACAACAGCAATTGCCATCACACTGGCTATGAGCATGGCTTTACTGGTATCGCCAGGTGAAGGGTTAAATTTAACCACCGAAGCAAACTACGCAGCAAAAGAAGCGCCTAGCCTGTCACAGGTCATTGTAAATATGTTCCCGAGTAACCCGATTGACTCCATGGCCAAAGGCAACATGCTTCAAATTATTGTTTTTGCAGTGCTGTTTGGTGTTGCTATGGCAATGACTGGCGATGCTGGCAAGCGCCTAAGTGCGATATTCGAAGATATCAATACGGTGATTATGCGCTTAGTCACTGTTATTATGAATTTAGCGCCCTACGGTGTGTTTGTACTAATGGCTAAACTGTTTGCCACTATTGGTGCCGACACTATTTTTGGATTAGCGAAGTACTTCTTTTTAGTTTTATTTGTGCTTATCTTGCACGCTCTAGGTACCTACTCTCTACTGCTAAAACTGCTTACTGGCTTGAGCCCAATCACACTGTTCAAAAAAATGCGTGACGCTGCCCTTTTTGCGTTTAGTACGTCGAGCAGTAGCGCGACCTTACCGGTAACCATGGAAACCGCGCGCAACAAGCTGGGCGTGGGCAACTCTGTATCTTCATTTACTCTACCATTGGGCGCCACTATCAACATGGACGGCACTGCTATTATGCAAGGTGTTGCTACTGTGTTTATCGCTCAGGTATACGGTGTAGACTTGAGCTTCGGCGATTTCATGATGGTAATACTTACCGCTACTCTAGCGTCTGTAGGAACCGCAGGCGTGCCGGGCGTTGGCCTAATTATGCTGGCCATGGTGTTACAACAAGTCAATTTACCTGTAGAGGGCATCGCACTTATCATCGGCGTAGATCGCTTGCTAGATATGACTCGCACGGCGGTAAATATCACGGGTGACTGTATGGTGTCGTGCGCCGTAGCTAAAGGAGAAGGCGAACTAGACGTTGACGTATTCAACGACCCCAATGCCGGCGAAAAGGAAGAAGAAATAGACTTCAAGCACTTCGACAAAAACGTGTAACACAGGCTATTTTTAAGCGGCGCCACATGTATTGCGCCGCTTTTAGAGCGAGTAGTCTAAGATAGGACGTCCAAGGGCGATGTTTGAGGGTGTTTTAATTCACGCCGTGAACTCATCCATGAGGGCTCTACTTCGGCATCCTTGCCTCAGAAGGAATTAAAACACCCTCAAACATCCCCCAACTGACTCATCCCCAATAGTTGAACCAACTCCTTGCTCCACAATCCTGAAAAGTAAGTGATACTTTTACACCATAAAATGACATTCTCAGCATTAGGGGCTGTTGACCTTTGCTGTACGTTTTTGCAGCGAAGTGTTTGTCATTTAGGCAAGGAAATGCTTACGCCGTGTAGCCATCTACATAAGTGAGCATTGACGCCGTATAAATGACAAACAATCGCTGCCTGAAAGGTTCATCCAAGCGAACCTCATACTGCTTCACTCGTTGCTCTTTTGGAGTAACCAAACCACGCGCCTCGTTTATTGTCTGAAGCTCGCTTGGAATGAACAAAAAGTGTACCGCAAAGATCAACAGCCCCTAGTATTTATGTTCTAATAGAAACAGTGAATTAATTAAGAACGTCAGATGCTCTCACACACCTTCAATAACAACTTGGTCGAGGAAATTCCGCTAGTTATTACACTTAACGACATTCACTTTAGTGTAATGTTGGTGAGTCCATTTGACATAGAAGACTTTGTTGTTGGGTACCTTCATAGTGAGCTGATTATTGAATCCCCCTTGGACGTGCACGATATCGATGTTAGTGACATGACGGACAATGGTATCGACACTATTCGCGCCGATGTCACCCTTGCCAATAGACGAATTGAGGTCTTCAAACACCGCCAGCGCTCGTTAAAAGGGGCAAGTGGATGCGGGCTCTGTGGAAAAGCAGCCTTGGCTGATGCATTTCCAACGCTTACGTCACTAGCAGACTCAGTCATAACAGATGTAAACTACTTGTCGAATATTCGAAAAACAATTCCACGATGGCAGCTCCAAGGCCAATCTAGTGGTGCGTTGCACGGCGCTTTTTGGATAAATACTGTGGGTGAAATAATACTGAGTCGAGAGGATATAGGTCGGCACAATGCCATGGACAAACTCCTTGGTGCACTTCACAAGCAAGGTATCCAAACGAGCGGCGGAACGCTGGTTATTACCAGTCGGTGTGGTGCAGAGTTAGTACAAAAAGCGATTATTTCGGGTGTTGCCAGACTGGCATCTTTAGCATCACCAAGCACCTTGGCAGTGTCGATGGCGGCAAAACACAACCTTCACCTTATTCATATACCAAAACACGACAGCCCTTACGTACTCACAGGTAAAGTACTATGATAAAACGCGCAATGAAAGCAGGCGGTATGCCTTCGCTAAAATCAACATTTGCCGCACTGGTAAAGAGTAAGCGCGTACGCGGAAATATAAAAAACCTGCTTCGCGTGAATCAAACCTCTGGATTTGACTGCCCAGGTTGTGCGTGGGGCGACAACAAATCAGGAACATTTCAGTTTTGCGAAAACGGCGCAAAAGCCGTTGCATGGGAATCCACCGAAAAGAAGGTTGGAGAAGTCTTCTTTGCCAGTCACTCGGTATCATCATTACTCAAACAAAATGATTATTGGCTAGAGTACCAAGGACGTTTGTCTCAACCCCTTAAATATGACGCCAGCACAGACCACTATCGCCCCATAGAATGGTCTGAAGCGTTTGCCTTTATTGGTGAACAGCTCAAGCAATACGACGCAAATCAAGTTGAACTATATACCTCGGGACGAGCAAGTAACGAGGTTTCTTACCTTTACCAACTGTTTGGTCGGCTACTAGGCACTAATAACTTTCCAGACTGTTCTAACATGTGCCATCAAGCCAGTGGAGTGGCGTTAAATGCGTCCATAGGCGTAGGTAAAGGCACTGTTGTACTGGACGATTTCGACCACGCTGATGCTATTTTCGTTTATGGGCAAAACCCAGGCAGTAACCACCCTAGAATGATGAATGCACTGCGTAAAGCAGCTAGAAATGGTTGTAAAATTGTGACTTTTAACAACTTGAAAGAGGTTGCGCTGGAGCGATTTGCAAGCCCACAAGATCCGGTAGAACTACTCACCACCTCAGCAACGGAAATCAGCCATATGTACCTCACTCCAAAACTCGGTGGTGATATGGCGGCTATAAGAGGTATGGTGAAACACATACTAGAAAGTGGCGCCGCGGTCGCTCAATCGTTTATTGAGGCGCATACAATAGATGCAGAAGCTTATATTGATGTTGTAAAAGCAACCCGTTGGGAACAAATAGAAGAGCAATCTGGACTCACCAAAGAAGATATTGCGTCTGCCGCTACACTATTTACCAATAGTTCGAGAGTGATTAGCACCTGGGCGATGGGACTCACCCAACACAAGCATTCGGTAGATACCATTAGAGAATTGGTAAATTTGCACTTGTTAATGGGACAAATTGGCAATAAAGGCGCTGGCTTGTGCCCAGTTCGCGGTCATAGCAATGTTCAAGGCAATAGAACCATGGGGATCAACGAGTCACCTACCCCAGCATTTATCGACACTCTAGAAGAGACGTTTGGCGTTAATTTACCCAAAACGCCCGGCCACAACGTTTATCAAGCACTTCAAGCGCTGAATAATGGAGAGAGCAAAGTTTTTATTGGCCTAGGTGGGAATTTGGCTGCGGCAGCGTCAGACACAGACTATACGTGTAATGCTATCAAGCAAGCAGAGCTATGTATTCACATTGCCACTAAACTCAACAGAACACACCTACTCGCGAGCAAAGATGCGATTATTTTACCCTGTTTAGGTAGATCGGAAATCGATCGCCAAAACGGCGTAGAACAAGGGATCACCGTAGAAGACACATTCAGCATGGTACATGCTTCACATGGTGGTACCGAGCCGGAAGGCTTAAATTGCCTGTCTGAAACAGCAATTATTGCAAACATTGCCCATGCAACTTTAGGTGACACTCCCATCGACTGGCTTTACTTGGCCGAAGACTATAGTCGTATTCGAGATCTCATTGCGAAAACAATTCCTGGCTTTGCAGACTTTAATGAAAAAATTCGTCAACCCGGTGGATTTTACTTGGGGAACACCGCACGACAAAGGAAATGGGTAACACCGACTGAACGAGCAACTTTTAGTACAGCGTTATTACCAGATGCTTTATACCCTACCAAGGTGGTAAGTGAGATAGAAAAGCAACGAGGCCCAATTCTTACGTTGCAAACCCTGCGTTCTCACGACCAATACAACACCACCGTATACGGAATGAACGACCGCTATCGAGGTATAGAGAACATGCGAAATGCGTTGTTTCTGAACCCCGAAGATGCCAAACGAATGAAGCTTAACGAAGGCGACAAAATAGAAATCACCTCAATTTGGGAAGATAAGGTTACTCGTAAAGTCGATGGTTTTACTGTGGTGTATTACGATATTCCAAAGGGCAATGCAGCAGCTTATTACCCCGAGACGAATCCTTTGGTACCGCTAGACAGTGTAGGTGATAAGTCGTTCACCCCTACTTCAAAGTCTATTCCCATACTAGTGAAAGCCTCTACTACTGCTATTGCCAGTCATCAACTTTAGACTGGCAATAACAACTTACACCACAGAAAGCGCGTTTAATTCAGCGCAGAGGCTGGTTTCAAATTCGCCGCTTTTCTAGCCGGGTAAAGTGTTGCCAATACAGATAATAATAATGCGACGCTTGCAGTGACTACAACGTCAGACCACAATAATTGAGAGGGCAAAAAATCAATAAAGTAAATGTCACCTGATAAAACTTCCACACCCAATGCGCTCTCTATCGTACCTACAATACGGGATAAATTAGGTGCAACCAACACACCTAGGGCTACGCCTACAAAAGTACCAATAAACCCATTGATCGCGCCTTGCAAGATAAACGCCTGCGCTATTAACGTATCTGTCGCCCCCATGGTTTTTAAAATGGCAATCGCCTGCTGCTTTTCACGAACCGCCATAACAAGCGATGACACAATGTTAAAACATGCCACTGCAATCACCAAGGTAAGCGCTATGTATACCACTACACGTACTAACTGGATGTCGTTGTACAAATGCCCTTGGGTACGGGTCCAATCGGACATGTAAACTGCTTGAGGAAACTCATAACCGATCTCTCGCATCACCTCATGGGCAAAAAACGGATCGTTCAGGGTAAATCGAATGCCCATGGCTGGCATGGTTGCTCCCACCGCATGAGATGCAGCACTGAGGTGCATAAGCCCAATTTGATTGTCCAGCTCACCGCCAACTTTCATAATTCCCGCAACTTTCAACGTCACGTTTTTGGGCGCGCTAAACTTGAGGCTTTCTGTTGCTGTGGGCACTAAAAGTTGAATACTGTCTCCCACATTTAATGAGAGCTTTTCTACAATACTACGTCCTAACAGCACGCCATCGGCTTGCGTTGAAAACCGCTCCCATGCTTCGGAAGTCACTTGTTGTAACCAGCGATTGTCATCAGCTTTTACTGCTATTCCTGTTAGCGCAACAGATTTTAAGGTACCTCGTTGCTGAATCATGCCATTTACCGGCGTGTACGGCTCTGCATATACAATCCGCTCATCACTGGCAAACACCTGCAAGTGCGAATCCAGGTTCTCAATACCTTGACTACTGTAGCTAAAAATTTCGCCGTGAGGGACAACACCTAGTATTCGATGGGTTAACTCTCGTTCAAAACCATTCATTACACTGAGTAATACAATGAGAACGAAACAACCCAGCCCAATACCAAAGGTAGACGACAAAGATATAAAAGAGATAAATCGATTTTGTTGCTTTGCACGTCTAAATCGACGGGCCAACTGCCACGCTAATTTCATGCATTAGCCTCTTCGGCACGGTCTGCAATCAAACGACCGTTCTTTATAAATAGCGTTCTATCGAGTTGATTCGCCAACTCTCTGTCGTGAGTCACCACCACAAAGCTCGTATCGTGTGAATCACTCAAAGATTTCAGTAATGCATACACTTGCTGACCGGTTTCAAAATCTAAATTACCGGTAGGTTCATCGGCTAATACTACGCTGGGTTTAGTTACCAATGCTCTGGCAATAGCAACACGCTGTCGCTCCCCACCAGAAAGCGCCGAGGGTAAGTGTTCTGCTCTGTGTGCCAAACCCACTTGTTCAAGAAGGCTCAACCCAGCTGCTCTGGCAACTGCTGGTTGTTCCTTGCGAATTAATAGCGGCATCATCACATTTTCTAGCGCAGAGAATTCTGCAAGTAAATGATGAAATTGATAAATAAATCCAATATCTCTATTGCGAAGATCTGCAAGGGCATTAGAGGACAGTGAATACAAGGATTGCCCTTTGAATAACACATCACCCTCAGACGGCGAATCTAGTCCACCGAGTAAATGCAACAAGGTACTTTTCCCAGAACCGGAACTGCCAAGGATAGCCACGTGTTCTGAAGGCTTGATGGAAAGCGATACATCGTTGAGTACGGGAGTTTGGTTATTACCGTCGTGGTAGGTCTTAGATATGTTGCGGCAAGTAAGTACGTCTTGCATTTAACTCGTCTTTTTAAGGAAATTTCAATAGACGGAATGGTAACGTGTATGCGCTCGTTAACCAACAACATATGAGAAATATGATTAAAGTTAACCAGTAATAGCAATTACAATTCTAGGTTTTACAAGTGCAAGGATTTGCCAAAGGAAATGGCGGAGCGGACGGGACTCGAACCCGCGACCCCCGGCGTGACAGGCCGGTATTCTAACCAACTGAACTACCGCTCCGAAGAACCTTTTAGTCATCTCATTGAAAGTGGCGGAGCGGACGGGACTCGAACCCGCGACCCCCGGCGTGACAGGCCGGTATTCTAACCAACTGAACTACCGCTCCACATTTTCAATGTAATCAGTGAGTTACTAAAGTTTTTTCAAACCCTTGTCCCTCACCGCGGCGCAGATATTACGGATTAGGCCCCATAGTGTCAACGCTTTTTTTTAATAAATTCGTCATATCCGCATCGTTTGCCTGATAATTGGCCATTGTGATGAAATAAAATGCAGAGATGAGTTGTCTTGCCTACATAGCAGACAGCCATACCGCTATTTTAAAAGGTTGTACCCGCTATGCTTTGTTCTTTTTAAACATGCCAAATAACTTAGCTAAGCCTTTGGGTTGCTCTGTTAACGTAAGGTCTTGTTCGGTCGCCACCTTAGTAGAAGCCCCTTTATTCGTTCGCTTTCGTCTAATCATTACAATAGCGACTATTAGTCCACCAACTACAACTATGGCGCCATTGACAGTCACCAGCAGAAGTACCAAAGTTTCACTATCCATTTCTTCATCTTTAGGCATTTCAGGCATGTCTAACTGCTCGTTTTCCATAACCATCTCATCATCTTCAACGGTCTCTTGCAAAGGTGCCAATGGATCAATAATGTCTGGCTCAGGGCTCTCTGCTAAAAAGGTGAACTCAGGTACGTCTAAAATAAAGTCTCTGCCATCCACTGTGGTGCCGTAAGCTGTCATTTTTACTCGAAAGATCCCATCGTCATAGGCCGGCACTAAATGCTCTCTTGCAGCATCTCCCCCTTCGGTTAGCGAAAAATTTTGCATTTCCGAATTGGGATATCGAACTTTTCCATCTATCAATAATGACTCGATATCTACTTGGTCACGATTAACATCGACAATAAGCTTGTGATAACCCTCACCGCCACCATCGTGAACCACATCAACAATGACAGGGTTGGGGTATAGCACGATAGGAGGGTCTACTTGCTCTCTGGTTAACATGGGCGTGGTAACTCGGAAAATTGGCTGCCATTCTCCCGGCGCAATACCCAAATTAAATTGGCCAGTAAATACACCGTCTGTGGGCCTTTCGTCCATTCCTCGTCCATCGTCTTCAAAACGCGCAATTTCAACATCGCTTGAACCAAAATTGTCATAGTTCGGATTGTTTGAGCTGACAAAATCTATGGTTAACTCAACAACGTCACGAAATTCATTGTTGGCTATTGGCTCGCCACCATTGGTAAGTGACGCTGTTGACTTGATGATTTCGCCAGAAAACATCATTGACGGTAAAGATTGGGCGTGAAGCTTTAAATCAGAAAGCACCATCACTCGACTATTTGGGAGTATTTGTCCCACAGCTTGCCAAGGACCAGGCACAGGGTTCTTGATAGAGATCATGTCGAAGGTTTCGTCGTCATACCAATCAACCCTTCTCGTATCAACTCGCCCTTGGAACAGTTTTGAACCGTCTGGGCGCACTAATACCACGGGCGCAGAGCCACGTCGTCTGAAGAAGATCATGGTGATCTCTTCCACGTTGTGGTCTATGCGAAAGCGATTTTGTAACAGTTTAATAGAATTGTGGTACTCATCTCCCAAAGTAAGTAAAGGAGAGGACGGAGACTCAGGCGTGTCTTCCATGGGCGCATTGTCTTGTGCATGCGCCGTAATAGCCGTAAAAAAGAGAAAAAATGCCGGTATCCATTTACCCAAAGCGCGGCTCCTGAGTGAGTGTTGTTAATTCATACGTCTTGCTTTGATGTGCGCCATAAACACGCTCCACCCGCATTCTCAACAATATCAAGACGTGCTTCATGTTGTTGTATTTCATCGGCTGTCGCACGAATAACCTTTAATTTATTTGCACCGCGAGCAACGCGTCGAATAGCACCAACATTACCATCCCCACTCTCTTTACCCGCCAAGTTTAGTTTAGTTTGTCCGCCAGACATCATTAAATAAACGTCGGCAAGAATCTCTGCATCTAATAGTGCGCCATGCAGCTCTCGGTGACTATTGTCAATGCCATAACGCCGACATAACGCATCCAAGTTGTTTTTCTGGCCTGGGTGCATGCGACGGGCCATCACTAACGTGTCTAGAACATCACAAATGTCCTTCGTTACCACACTTTTGGTTTTGGGTTCCATGGCGAATTCATGGTCCATAAAGCCAACGTCGAAGGGGGCATTGTGAATGACCAACTGAGCGCCTTTGATAAACTCAACAAAATCCTGCGCCACATCTGCAAAGATAGGTTTATCCGCCAAAAACTCATTGGTGATACCGTGTACTTCAATAGCTTCTTGTTCTATTTGTCGGCCAGGATTGATGTACACATGGAAATGATTTCCCGTGAGTCGACGGTTAATAACTTCAACGCAGCCGATTTCAATGATGCGATGGCCTTCTTTTGGCTCAATACCCGTGGTTTCTGTATCTAAAACAATTTGACGCATGATTAGCCTGATGTTCTGACTGATTTTTTGCTAGTATACCAACCCAAATCAACAGGCGCTAAACGAAATACCACAGTGCGTGGATTTATCTATTGAGGCAATACATTGACCACTAAAACCATACACATATATACCGACGGCTCTTGCCTGGGCAATCCTGGACCAGGGGGTTACGGTGCAGTGCTATTGTATAAGCAGCATAGAAAAGAACTGAGCGAAGGTTTTAAACACACAACGAATAACCGAATGGAGCTGCTTGCTACTATTGAGGCATTAGATTCACTCACCGAGCCTTGTATTGTCGAACTAACTACCGACAGCCAATATGTAAAAAATGGCATTAACCAGTGGATTAAAAATTGGCGCAAAAACGGCTGGCGTACTGCTGACAAGAAGCCGGTGAAAAATGCAGATTTGTGGAAACAGTTAGACGAGTCAGTCAAAAAGCATACGGTTAACTGGCACTGGGTGAAGGGGCATTCTGGTCACCCAGAAAACGAACGTTGCGATACGCTAGCTCGAAATGCGGCTGAGGCAAACCCTAGTCAAGAAGACGTAGGATTTGCTCAGTAACCTTTAATCACCACTGCACAACCAGCTTACCCACAGTATCATTGTTTTCTAGACGCTGATGAGCAACACCAACATCATTTATTGAGTAAACCCTATCTATATTAGGTTTAAGTGTCGGAGGACAATAAAATTTGATCTAAAATCATCTCTAGTGAGACTAAATTCAAGCGTTCTAAAGCAAATGTTTGATCACTTTCAACTCAAAACAAACAATAGAAAAGAAAATAGCAGCAATAAAGTTTGTCATTTTTTATTGGCCTCGACTCTATCGTCTACTCTTTGCCCAACTTCAGTACTGGCCTCTTCAAAGTCGAGGACCTATATGAAATTCTAGAATCTGTTCGAGCGTCGAGGTTCCAATCTGGGTCCAATAAATCTTGTAATAGTGCCTTTTTGGGCCAAGATGTTTTAAGTTTAGAGGTATTACCTAGTCGTTCTTTTAATATCCCCTCCAACAAGTTTAGTCGTTCAACATCTATAGTTGCGTAACCAATAGGAACAGAAACCCCACTGTTGGCATTTGGATACCCGTGATACTGGACAACTCCGAAAATCCCAGGAATCAAGAATATCTCCATGCGATCTAACTTGTTTGATGTCATTACTCCATTAGGAACATGTTTACTATGGAAGTCCCTAAATACGTTTCCATCCCAGATGTTTTCACCATGGTGAATGGCAACAAATTTACTCAGTTCATTATGATTTATCAGGGCTTTTTTAACTTTGTCACAAAAATCGCTCAATGACTGATTATTAGCTCCCCAAAGCCCAACATCACTAGATAGCCAATATGCGTTAAGAGAGGCTACAGACTTAGATTCATCCATATCATGCAATGCTTCATTAAGCATCTTCATAATGGTAACTT
>JALUXV010000346.1 GCA_027013165.1 Alteromonadaceae bacterium | reverse complement strand
CTATGTATAGGGCTAAGGAATCGACTAGCGCTTCAATTGTTTTTTTTGATGATGCACCGAATGGAAATAGCTGAGTAGGGCTTGAAAAATTACAAAAACTATTCTGACTTAAACCACATACGCTCAGGTACGCCATTTCTTTTCATGGCAGGTATGTATAGGTCCTCTTCAAAACCGAGAGCGATGGCTTTATTGACAATATCGAGTGCTTCAAGGCTTCGCTTGTGATATTTAGCAAATGCGATGTGCACCGTGCGGCGTTCGATAATACTCAAATCAAAATCAATGGTATCGTCATACTCTGACAGTTCAGTGTCTAAAAGGTATTGCCCGTAACTTTCCGACATAATAAGGCGATCAACTTTGCCTAAGTGAAGTAATCTTAAGCCTTCTTGTGCGGTGGCCACCTCTAGTGTCTCAACTGATTTGTAATGGGACAGCAAAGTATCGTGCTCACCCACTCGAATACTCGCGATTATGCTATCGGCATTTGGTGACGCCGTGTTGTAAAACGTACCGAAAATACCGTACCCCAATACATCTGAAAACACCGCCCACTGGTCTCTACCTTCCAGATTAGCAGCCAAGAAAAGTCCATCCACCATTCCAGATTGCACTAGATTTTTTGCTCGAGCCCAAGGCACTGTAGTTACTGACACACTGTAGCCTAAGCGGTCTAGGCTCTCGTTAATGAATTCCCAGTTCGCGCGATAGATGGGATAGTTAGCACTCAGCATTTTTTCGTGGTCGTGCCCGACAGCGAAGGTTACTTGTTTGGCTTGAACTTGTGGAATTAAAACACACGATACAAAGCAGCATAGAAGCACCCACTTCTGCCACCACACGTGAACTTTAACGTTTAGTCTTAAAAACAACGACAACTCTCCCTAGAGCACTATCAGAAATCAAAGGCGCATCACGCTACTTATTGGCTAAGTATGGTAAGACCAAAACAGTTTTTCAATGTATACAGCACTACTATCGAACATGAGCCAAACCATTGCTACTTCTCTAGCAACTTTTCGCGGATATCCATCCAAGCTTTGCCAATGTGATTAAGGCCTCGCTGATCCCGACCTATACCCCAAAAATAGTCATATTGAGACGTTTCAATTATCAGTCGCTCCTCGGTGGCTAATAGCGCTTCTTTCACTTCTTGGTACATTTGTACTTTAGTGAATAAAGCGCGCTTCATGAGTATTGGAGCAGTAGTATTGTAGGCTGCTATTTTTCTGCGATACCAAGCTTTACCATAGGAGTAAGCTTCTTCACCAGTAGGAAGTGACGCCACTTTCATTCCCTGTGCCACACTTCGCAAACTCTTTGCTTGCACATAGTGTTCGCACGTAAGCCAGTTTTCATCTTCTAGTAAAATGGGATGAGCACTACATGTTGACAGTGGATTGGTGAGGTCAAAGCGTGAGAACTGGTAGGCTTTTTCCATCGCTAGGTTGGCAGTAAACACAATTGGTCCATTAACGTTGTTTGCTTTCTCCCCAGTATATCGAAATACACTGACCATTAAAGCACTGATTCAACGAGTATTTCAGAGCAAGTCTAAACCAATAAATTTCTCTGTCGGGCGAATAGAGATACCGCCACTCCTAGCAATAATATCAATCCTGATCCAGATATTGGAACCTCACTGGTCCTAACTTGTACCCACGCCTGATCATTGATTGTCCAAGTTACGTTAACTATGTCTGAGGCTGAAAACGCATTGGTCAGTAAACTTCTATTAAACCCTGTCGTCGAGGTGCCATACGTGTTTGTGTTGGTATCGAACGCCCAATAAGCACTCGAGTAGCCATTAAAGAAAGCGTTAAAATAGTTAACACCATTATCCATAGCCGTTACATTTCCATACGCGTCGATACGGTAATTACCTTGGGTAGTACTAACCCACGCTTGGTCATTAAGCGTCCAAGTCACATCTAATATGTCGGAAACCGTAAAGTCGTTGGTTTGTAAAGTTCGGTTAAAGCCCGTCGTCGATGTACCGTAAGTGTTTGAATTGGTGTCGAATGCCCAATAAGAGCTCCAAGAGCCGTTAAAAAGGCATTGTAATAGTTTATACCGTTACCCAACGCAGTTACATTTCCATAAGCATCGATGCGGTAGTTACCTTGAGTTGTCTTTACCCAAGCTTGGTCGTTGAGTGTCCAAGTGACATCCAATATATCTGATACAGTGAAGTCATTGGTTTGTAAGGTACGATTAAACCCTGTCGTCGACGTGCCGTAAGTGTTGCTGTTGGTATCAAATGCCCAATAAGCGCCTGTCGAACCATTGAAAAATGCATTGTAGTAATTTACGCCATTATCAAAAGCTAAAACATTTCCAGAAGCATTAATTCGATAGTTAACCAATGCTGCATTGGCAACATTCGAACTACCACTCAAAACCCACAACAGAAACACGCCGCAATACCCTCACTCGAAGACTCCAAATTGAAATAATAAGCAACTTAAATGTAAATTTAACGTAAAAACTTGCAAGGGCTAAAAAATGAACTAGCTTGTAATTACTACTGACTTATTCAAGGACGATACCTATGAAGTATGTACTTTTTATTTTTTTGCTACTAGCTGCATTCGATTCCGAGGCTGGCTTAGTGTGTAGGAACTATAAGATAGAGCGAGCAGACGCAAGAGACATCCCAGGTTATGTAAGTAGTAGAGATGTTGTATGTTGGTGGGAGTTCAACTCTCAAGACTACGCAGGTATGGCATCCTATCTTTTTAGTAACGCTAATATTTATATTGAACTCCCTGATGGAACTACCGCAGCACAAACGTTTAACGATCTGCCATTTGACGCGCAATGTGACTTTTTAGATGAACATAAAGATCAATTGGATAGTTGTGAGGTAGCCTCCGACCTTTCAGCAAATGGTTGCACCGGAAGTCCGGATAGTTATGGAGGTGTTAATTTCACTAGTGCATGCAATGCTCATGATAATTGTTACTCATCATTTGGCTCTACCCAAGCATCATGTGATAACGCGTTTCGCGGAAATCTTCACAATGCTTGCGTAACTCAAACAGGTGGGAAATTCGTTAACATAAACTGGGAAGGTTACATTGGTTCACTTCCTAACCCTCGTTATGTGCTTTGTAACAACTTTCTAGTAACTACATACTACACTTTTGTAGACAATTTTGGCTCAGGGTTCTACAACGCCGCCCAAGATGCAGCAAAGTGCAACATCCTCTTAGCTAAAAAGGAGGGCCTTGGTTGTGAGTAAAACCCATGAATCTTGTAAGACGTTCGCCTCTATTTTAGTTTTCTCTTTCTTGTGTTTTTCGGGATCGACAAGTGCCTCATCAATGAGAGAGAATGAGATGTGCTTATCAAACGGATTTGAGGTTATAGGTATAGCCAAAAGCAAAGAAGAAGCATTTCTTCTAAGCTTAGATCGCGCAACGCTATTGGAGAGTTTCTACTCAGAATTTGAAAAACATCAAAGTAGTAGCATGAAATTCAATGTATCCCATCAAATGATTGGATACTTTATGATGAGAAAATACAATCGACAATTAGCTGATCATGAATCGATTATTGGTGAACCGGTAATAGAACAAACACACCTCGACGAGAATATCCTCAACTCTATAAATAATGAAAACGCAGAGCTATTTGGAACACTCATAAGCTCTGATGAGCTCCTGGCAGCGAAAGCAGTGACTACAAAAGGATTTAACTTTGAGCTATTAGTACCGTTTATGATTGATGCTCTTCATACAACTAAAGTATTTGAGTCAGCTATTTCAGCCAATAAAGCAACAGATGAATTGGTATATCTAGCAGAGATGATGCCTGATAAAAACGTAGTTTCTAACACATTTGAGACAATACTAAACATCTCTGTTAGGTATGGACGATTCGATCTTGCAAAAGCATTAATATCTATGGGTGTGAGTTATAAAGCGAACTATGGGTCTTTTGTTCAAGGACTTCTTAGTCACGCTGAATCAGCGCGAGCGGAGGATATCTGGAGCATAATTCTTCATTACAATAGTTACGGCAATGAGCTTTCTGAATTAGATTTCCGTCGAGCAGTCAACAAACTAGGTTATTCCAATGTTGTAGATAAACTAGTTATTGAAAGCTCAAGTGACCGCGCGTCGATTGATGAGATAATTAGTTTGAATATGAACTGGACTGGCTACATAGTAGAAAAATCGAATGTTTGTAGCGAAGTTGAAGCGAATGTAATGACTGACATGGAGCTTTCGAGCCTATTTGAAAAAGTAGAAGAACAATCTGATTTATTTCAGGAAAGGCTAAATGCGTTAGCTGGGTATTTGCCTGTTTATACGGAACTTTACATTAATTCAATTGAACATACGCGAACAGTCGACAGTATCGCCATTGACCGCGAATTAGCGATATTAATCTCTGAAGCTATTGTTAACAAAGACCAGAATCTTTACATAGACCACTGGAATGGAGCGGAGAATGATTCACAAAAGAGAGCATTTGTAGTTCAAAGCTTTTTCTCTGGTGTTGATGCCGATTGGCTCAATGAAATTATCGACAATCAAGGCTTTAGTTTCCCCGAGCTACTAATATTTTCAGCGAGATTTGACTACCCTATTTTTCTTACTCGTAAGATTCTATCTCGCGAGAATTTACGAAAATTAGACTCTAGCGGAAGAGATCTGCTTAGTATTGCTTCGATGCATGGTTCTGAGGGTTTTATCCTTGAAATTATTGAAAACCATCCAAATTTGATTGGAGATTACATAAGCCGTTTAGCTCCTCATGAATTATATAGCTATTACTATTTGTCAAAAGAGTTATCAGGCTCTCAATTTGTTTACCAAGAACTTAAGCAACTAAACTGAGATATATGCAGAAAAGTGTTGAAAATTTCATATGTAACGCGCTAGTCATAGTATTGGCATTAGTATTACCAATCTTTCTCTTTTTCCCGGTTCTTGGATTTTATCAATGTACGATTAGCAGCTGTCTTATTTTTACGTCAATATATTTGATTGAGGGAAAATTTTTAGCTGCTTTTTTTTATTTAATTCAAGTTTTAGCGTGGTATTTTTTGATAACGAACGTTCTGAATGCTCTAATAAGTAAAAGGCCAAAGAAGTTTGGGTTAAGTAGCACTTGTTTATTAATTTCGACAGCTATTCTAGCTCTACTATTCTCACCCATACATGGTAACGGCAGTAGTGGCGTGAACTTTTTTCAAGATTTACTGGCCTCAATTATTAATTAATCGTTTAGATATTGATGGGTTAAATCTAGCAAGACTAAGAGCATAGTTCTGGTGATACGCTTGCTAAGCGATATGAGATAAGTTCACTACACTCAAATGATTGCCTAAGAAGCCGCAATCTACTAATCAGTCAAAATACAATAGAAGATTGGGGTTGTATCCTTAAAAAGTAGACAATTTTTTAGTTTAGAACTCGATTTCTTATAGCTTGAACGTCGTAATTGCGGGCCGCTGCTATTTCTACAAATCGAACACGCGACTTTGCCAGTAGTTTTCGTACAAAAGCATCTCTTTTTTCCATTCCCTTTTGTTGTGACTTGAATCATGGAGCTCTACTACACAGATTATCCTCATATGATTATCCGTCTAAACAAAGTCTAAATGCTTTTGCGCGATTCGACCCAGGACTCGTAACGTACGATGTCCTTTGATACTCGATTTGACATCGATGACATCGGCCAATCGAACCATGCAAAATACATTCGCTTGATTGCCAACAGCTTTTTTCAAAACATAATAGAAACTTAATTCAGAGTTTGTGAGCAACTTCTCCCGGGCAACATAAGGATGGGATAAGAGTCGGTATAGATACAATACAACAACGATAAGTAAAATGATTAAGAAGCTAATAGTAAGTAAATCCATGTAACGAAACCTATGGTAGATAATAGTGTCTATCAAACACTTGTTGCTTAGCAGCGCGATTCAAGAAAGCTAGCTACGCAAGTTGTCATTTCGTAGCTGGCGGCTATCCTACGATGAAGCTACCTCTTCCCACAGTGACTAACAAACTGTAGAAATCAACGATACCATCAATATATACAGCACACTTTGGTTCCGGATAAGAACAACGCTTTGCCCGACTAAATTCAAAAATCTTCTTTTCGAGAAGTTTTCGAAAGCGAAATGGGAACAGTGTTGAGAACCACCTAGCACAAGTTTTGATATCTACATCAGTACCAAATGTGCTGAAATCAACTTCTACACAAAATAGTGCAATCAGATGTTTGTGACTGTGCCTGGTAGGGAGCAAAATACCTTTTGTATTTGGAACTTCTATAAGATTTGCCGTTTTACCAAAGTGATTGTAGATCTTCTCATTTTGAAAAACGCCGCTCTTTGAACGCACACTACACCAACATATTAACTACAATAATAGAACGATTTATTGTGACTGCTTAATACCTTGTAACAAAGTTCCACGCCAATCAGTTCGTTGAAGCCATTAAAACAGTGACCAAGAAAACGTTGGACCTTCTATTAACCTCTCAACACCTTCAAAAAAGCACAAGATTGTATGACCAATATTGATTGAAACACCCAAATAGCGAGTGTTTGTCACACAAAACCGCCTATAAAGGTCAACATCTTTCAAAACTCGCTCAAACAATCACCATCTATTGGTAAAAATTATTGGTAATATAAAAATTAATAATTGGTTGTTAATTTGGTTTCGATTGTTTATATTGGCGACAACAATTGAATAACAATTAAATAACAGGCCATACCTACTACATGCCTGCATTATTAACAACGGAGAATTCGATATGTCGGTGATATCAGGGAAACATAGGAATTTCAGCACTCAGGAAGAACTCTTCAGACTCTCGCCAGTAGCGAAATTGGTTAAAGCTGCGGCTATTGCCTCGGTAGCAGGTTCCATTGCATTTACAGCGACAGCACAAGAAGCAAATACTGAAGCAAGTGCAGAGAGCAACGTTGAAGTTATTGACGTTGTTGGTACTCGCAGAACCATCCAAGACCAAATATCTATTAAACGCGAGTCCACTACCGTGCTAGACGGCCTATCTTCTGAAGATATCGGTGATCTTCCGGCACTATCTATTGGTGAAGCGCTAGAATCTATTACTGGCGCATCATCACACCGTGAAAACGGCGGTGCTACCGAAATCACAATACGTGGTTTAGGCCCATTCCTAAGTGCAACTCATATCAACGGTCGAGAAGCGACAAACGGCAGTGGTGACCGCTCTGTAAACTTTTCTCAGTTCCCTTCCGAGTTAATGAAAAAAGTTGGTATCTATAAAACGCAAGACGCTTCCATGATTGAAGGTGGTGTTGCAGGTGTCATCACACTAGAAACGTTAAAGCCTTTGGATTTTGGTAAGCAACGTTTTCAAACTGAACTTAAGCTAAACGCTAACCCAGACGAATTTAACGTTGATAATTCCCTACAGGGCGACTTAGGTTATCGCGGTACCGTGAGCTATGTTGACCAATTTGAATTTGAGGGCGGTCAGGAGTTAGGCGTTTCTTTTGGTATACAACGTCAAGATATTAGTCAACCAGAAGCGGAATATCGAAGTTCAAGTCCAACAGGTTCTTCATTGTGGGCTTGTTTGAATGATCCGACAAACTCCAGCACAGGCTTTTTCCGTGATTCTGCGGGTGATTGTGAAGATCCAGGCAACCAAGGATATAACAACGAGATAAACCCCGAGACTGGACAAGCCTATGATGCAGGTACTCCATACGCCTGGACGGGATCGAGCCGAAGCTTCCGTCAAAATGAAACTTCGGATGAGCGTGATGCAGTATTCATTGGTCTGCAATACAAACCTGCTGACAATCTAGACATTAACTTTGATGCCCAAATATCTGACCGTATCCAATCCGAAGCACGTCACGATCTACTCTTCTTACAAAAGCGTGTGACCCCTGGTGTTACTGGCGAAAACCTTATTACCAACTCGGTAGGAGGTATTCTTCACTGGGAAGGAGAAGAACGTTTCGAATCAGCAGGTGAGCAATTTTCACGTGAAGAGAACTATCGAGGCTATGGCTTAAATGTCGAATATTCACCTATTGATGAACTAAGAATCACTGCCGATGTGAGCTATTCGCAAACTAAACGTGAAGAACTACAAATCACTAACCGTGGCAGAACCAGCGGTCGTCCTTTCTTTTCTTGGGACATGGGCGAGTACATCCCCAATTTAACGGTTACTGACTTTGACGTTACCGATATTTCAAACTTTACCGACAGCCTCCGTACTCGTTTAGACCGCGAAAACGTGCGTGAAAACGAAGTTATCGGTGCACGACTTGATTTTGAATACCTGTTGGGTGGTGAAACTTTCAGCAGCATTCAAGGTGGTATCAGACAGTCTGAACTTTCATTTATTCAATTCGGTGGATCTCAGGGCAACGGCTCTAGAACTACTTACAACTTAGATGAAGGGGTAACCTCTGCCATTGACGTACTCGAAGGATGCCAAATTGATTTCCCTGAAACAGGCTTCTTATCAAACGTTTCTGACGGCGATTTAATAACTCATGTAGACAGTTCAGGAAACCTTGTAAGCAGTGGTACAGGTTCTTCGTGGGCAACTTACGATAATGTGTGTTTTGCCAGAGCATTGGCGGCATCACAAGGGGGCGAGTTCGCCTATCCAGACGTTGAGTATGAGAACTCAGGTACCATTGATGTTACCGAGAAAACCACAGCTGCCTACCTAATGGCAAGCTACGATACTGAAATGTTTGGCAAATTCATTCGCGGTAACTTTGGTGTGCGTGTAGTTGATACTGAAGTTACGTCAGTAGGCTTTAGACAAGCCATCGACATTGTTGCAGACGAAAACGGTGTATTAGAGCTGGTCAGAGATTCTAGCTCTGTCGAACGTGTTGTTGGTGGCGGTGATTACACTGAAGTTCTACCTAGTTTCAACTTGGTTGTAGATTACAACGATTATGTTTTGCTTAGAGCGGGTATTTATCGCGGTATGTCTCGTGCTGACCCGTCTGACATGGGCTATAGCCGTGACTTCATTGAAGACATAGGTGCCGACCCAACAACAGTGAGCGACTTACTGGTAGGTGTAAATGGCTCAGGTAACCCTAATCTACAACCGCTAATGTCATGGAACTATGACGTGGCCGTTGAATGGTATCCAAACGAAGACTCTATCTTTGCATTCGGCTTGTATCACAAACAATTCAACGGTGGATTCCAACAGCAAACTGAACTAGAAACTTTCTTGGTGAATGGCCAAGAAGTAACCCTACCTATTACCAATTCAGTCACCACTGATGATTCGAGTAGCCTAACAGGTATTGAAGTTTCAGTTGCATACCGCTGGGACATCGGCGTTGGTGTTAAGTTTGGCTACAACTATGCAGACACTGACTTCGAGTTTGAAGACAGTAACTATGGTAATACATTTGTAACTGACTTAAACGGCGTTACCACGCAGGATAAAGTGGGCATTGTTCCTCCGGGCTCTGTTCCTGGATTCTCTGAGCACGTGTTTAGCGGTCAGGTTTACTACCAAGTGGGTGATTTCGACACTGCGCTTATCTACAAATACCGTAGCGAATACTTCCAACCTTATACAAGCAACGGAACAAGACTGCGTTTTGTTAACGACGTAGGTGTTTGGGAAGCCCGCGCTTCGTACAAGATCAACAAAAACATCCGTGTGAAAGTGGAAGCAATTAACTTGTTTAGCGAACCTCGTTCGGATGACTTCTATGTATTAGGGAACACTGGCCAAGTGAGTGACTACGGTCCTCGTTTGTTTGCCGGAGTTAGCTTCAAATATTAATTGATTTGCAATAAAGAATTTGTGCAACTCAACAAGAGTTTACACACCGAATCTAAACATTTGGGTAATGTCATAAGCATTTATAGGTGCTTTTGGCATTACCACTCAAGTTTGCGAATCAGGCCGATTAAATATTGCCAACAAATGATACAGCAACACTTGGGAACTAGAACTTTCAGGAGTAGAAAGCATGGTTAAAAAGCTATTTTTACCCGTCATAGCAGCTACAGCCCTAGCAGGTTGTTCAGGCAGCGATGATGCTGAGCTAGACAGCAATAGTCGAGGAAGTATTACCATTTCCGGTGATGAATTCATTGCTGGTGTGACGCTTACAGCAACGGCTAGCGACCCCGACGGAATTGTCGCAGGTACGCTAACCTATGGATGGTCTACCGGAGCCACTGGCCCAACCTATACTATTACCGAAGCTGATGAAGGCTCGATTATCTCAGTATCTGCCAATTACACCGATGAAGCAGGATTCACAGAAGGTGTCGGCGCTTCAACCAGTGTTGTTCTTCCAACGTTAAATGTCACTGCCAACGTAGTTAAAGGCCCAATAAATGGCGCTACTTGTGAAATATTCTCTGTAGATGATACTGGTACAGCGGTGTCTCCAGCGCAAGCATCTGCCACCTCGGATGCGACTGGAAGTGTCACCTTCACTAATGTCCACTTTGAAGGTACAGGCTTAGTATCTTGCTCAGGCGGTACTTATGTCGACGAAGCCACCGGCAACGCCCTTACCGCTCCAACACTGCGTTCAGTATTAGAAGTTGTTGAAGGCGATGGTGATAACCCAGCGCCTGCTTATGTTGTGTCTCCGCTAACAGAAATTGCAGTGCAAGGCTCAGGTTCAGACCTGAATACCTTCTCTGATGTTGCAGCTGCGTACTCTTTGCGTTTTGGTATTCGCTTTGACCCAACACAAGTGTCACCCACCGCAGTAGGTGTTACTGCCTTGGGTGGTGATGGAGCAGAAGATGCTGATACCTATGGATCAGTGCTTGCGCTGCTATCTTCACTCGACGCCAATGATACCGACAACGATATGGCGGCA
>JALUXV010000345.1 GCA_027013165.1 Alteromonadaceae bacterium | reverse complement strand
AAACTGGAAGAGATTGTAGCAAAGGCTATGCGATCAGCAGCGTTTCGTACTAACGAACTCTATGCAAACTAAGAGTGTAGTCAGTGTCATTGAGAGACTTAACAATGGCACTGACTAGAGCGTTATAGGTTAATAGTTTCATATTTTATGGGCGCTAATTTTTGAAGAATGCGGTTCTCTTGTTGATAGGTCAAACCTACGTCACGCATGGCGCCTTGAACAATCTCGACCAATATATAGAACTCTCTTTCCTTGATGTCTAATCCTTGATGTGACTCCAGCATGCTTTTGCCGTCGTATTCACAAGGCCCTCCAATGAGATCACAGGTTTGAGCTACTAGCTGGTCGCGTAAATGGCGCTTTGGAACGCCTTTAAAATAGTGTCCAATCTCAGGGTGTGTGTAAATGCGGGTAATAGCCACACCGAAGACGGTTTCTAAGGTTTTATGGCCTCCAATTTCATCGTAAAGGCTTTGTTCATTGGTGCTCGAGCAGCCGAGTAATGCTAATGGAATTAAGAAAATCGCGATAATTTTAGGAATAGTCATGGCGAGTTACTCCAACTAAAAGTTTGCACTTAACGTTAAGTAAAAGCCATTTGAGTTTTCTTGAAGTGGTAGATTGCCCAATTCAACGTAGGCGGCCGTTATAGAAAGTGACTTGTTTGGAAAATACGCGATAAATACATCTACCACAGTGTCTTCTTTGGCTAGCCCCCCTAGACGATCAGATTGGGTTCTAAACTCTGCGCCTATGGCGGTTGTCGGACTGATTAAAACGGCTATTGAGCCTTCCAACTCTGTACTGTAGCTATCGTCATTTGCGGACGAAAAACCCAGCAACCCAAAGCTATTTGCTTTAGTGAGACGGGCAGTTACATTGGTGAGTAAATTGTAACCCGCTGGAATCCCTAACCATAGTTTGGTTGCCGACACGTAAATATCAGTTCCACTACTGTCTACTGCACCAAGCAGTTGTGGTACACCGATATTAGGGAGTGGCGCAGATCCATCAGGTAGCAGCAGTGAGGTGTCGAAATCTCTATTTCGCTTGTGTTGCGCCCCTATTGAAATTTGCGGCACCCAGGTGCCTTGGGTAAATACGCCGTCGCCCCATATTTTTACCTTTGCACCAATAATATCTTGTTCAATGGTTGTTGAGTTGGCGTTGGTGATTGCGCCGTCAGTAAGTAATGAAAATACGTTACTAGTGAGGCCCGCGGAAATATCGAGTTTTTGGCGCTGAATGCTTAATTCTACTCTATCGAACAAGCTAACACTTGCGCCTGCGGTAGTAAGTGTATAGTCATTCAAATTCAGTAATTGAACGTTCGCACCATACCCAATTTCTTCTTTGCTGGTGTAACCACCGATAAAAGCCCAAGGTGTAATGCCTCCGCCTGCTGTACCTTCAAAGCCAGAAATACCTCCAGAAGCAACCAACCTAGAATCAGTTCCTGCAAATATCGACATTGAATATAGTGAAAGCGCCAAACACAAGTATCTAGTCATCTTGGTACCCCATTAGAGACTATTTTTGATTAGGAAGTAACACTACGGTATCTGAAGCGATATAGCGAGTTTTCTATACCAACCGTGACTGCCTATGAACTTGATAGCATGTGCTTCTTGTCAAAAGTCGATTTACATCATTGAAAACGCTGTCACCACACTAGTTTTTATATTGTATTAACTAGCTCCAGCAAACGAATAATCTTGGTATTACTTAACTGGCGATAATCAAAGTAGGGGCAAACAATGAGCTTATTAGTTGTGCAAACGGCAAACTCATCATCTAACCAATTCAATGTAACATCACTCAGCGCTTGCTTTAGCAGGGCTTTGGCATAGGTACGTCCCATAACGATATG
>JALUXV010000344.1 GCA_027013165.1 Alteromonadaceae bacterium | reverse complement strand
TTGGATTGTTAGTATGCAACATGAGAGTTACCTATTTTGTTTTGATTAAAGATTCGACACCTTTATCAAAACGGGTAACTCTCATCTTTTCAAGAAGAAGTGTCAGATTAAGTCGAGACTAATTCAGGTCAGAGTGTTAACACCAAGCGACTTTGTCGTATCTTAATTACCAAGCGATTCTGTCGTAAGCGCTAATTACCAAGGGAAACTGTCGGTCACTTTTTTACATGTCTGGTAATGTTCTTTTTTTGAATATTTGAGGCATGTTGAGGATGATCGTGATGGATTCTAAAGCTCAACTAACCGTTGATATTATTGCTAAAGTGGTTGAAGGCAGGATAACAATTGTCAATGCTGCTAAGTTACTCAGCAAGTCTCGACGCACCATTGAACGCTACGTAAAGCAATATCAGCAAGTTGGTATTCAATTCGCTATTCATGGTAACAGTGGTAAAGCCCCACTCAACAAAACGCCGGAATCAATAAAAAAAGCGGTGCAGGTCTTAATCAAAGAAAAGTATTTTGATTTAAATTTGCTCCATCTTGCGGAAAAGCTAGAAACTGATGAACACATTGTCGTGAAACGAGAGACACTGCGTGGTTGGGCACATGATATTCATCATGTTAAACGAGCCAAACGAAGACGTAGCAATGTTCGAAAACGCAGAGAGCGCATGGAAGCACCGGGTCTAATGATGCAAATGGATGGCAGTCCACATCTCTGGTTTGGGGATAAAAAGCACTGTTTAATTGCCATGATTGATGATGCAACCAGTGAAGTCTACGCCGAGTTCTTTCCCTCAGAAACGACGGTTGGTTGTTTGCAAGTGATGCGAGATTGTATTGAAACCAAAGGCGTGTTCAAAACGCTTTATGTCGATAGAGCCGGTATCTTCGGCGGCCCTAAACGCTGCAACTTCTCACAGATGCAGAGGGCTTGCGAAGAGCTAGGGATTGAAATCATCTTTGCCAATTCACCACAAGGCAAAGGCCGTATTGAGCGAGCATTCGATACCTTCCAAGACCGTCTTGTTCCCGAGCTTAGGCTGAACAATATTAATGATATTGCTGCCGCCAATGCCTACCTTAAACACGTCTTTATTCCGCAGTTCTGGCAAACCAAAATTCAAGTTAAATCAAAACAAGCACCTGAATTTACGCCTCTGTCGAAACACATCAACCTTGATGATATCTGCGTCATTAAAGATCACCGCAAAATACGTAATGACCATACCTTCAGTTATGGCAACAAGTTCTACCTAATAGATTCACCGCTCAAGCACTCCATTACCAATCAGAAAATCGAGATAAGGAACACGAGTAAAAAAGGGTTTACCGCTCACTTCGCTGGTCGCAAACTGAAGATCTCGGAAGTTAATGAACCAAGCAAACTGGCATCAGAAGACTTGGCAATACAGAAGAAACTTGAAGTATTAGCGTTAATCGAAAAGCTTGGAAGTGTCAGCGCTGCATCGCGCCAAAGTGGCGTATCACGGGACACTATTCATCGACACTTAAGACTGGTTAAGCAAGGTGGCCCTGCCGCACTAAAACGCCAAGAAACACCTGATGTGCGTCACAAAAACTGTGTGGATAAGGCGATAGAAGACGCCGTTGTGCAATTCTCAATTGAACACCCTCACCTTGGTCAGCAGAAAGTCGCGATAAAGCTCAGTGAAGCCCTAGGTGTTGATATTAGCGCGGGCGGTGTGCGTAGCATTTGGCTAAGAAACAATATGAATACCACCGCATTGCGAGTCGAAAAATCTAATGCTCTGGCTGAATCGGCATAAAAGATAGCCAGTTTAGCAACTGGCTGATATGCTATTTACGACAAAATCGCTCGGTAATTAGACCGACATAATCCCTTGG
>JALUXV010000343.1 GCA_027013165.1 Alteromonadaceae bacterium | reverse complement strand
CACATTAACTCTCCCGTATCGAAGCTGGTGGTCACCCACGCCGACCCTGAGTCGCGAACCGTGTATGAAATAAACGGTGAACCTGCTGCGCAGTATTACGCCAGTTTATTGGGAATGAAAGCTGAAGACTTAACGCCTGATGTGTTTTCCATGTTTCCCCTTGCTGTGATGGTAGGTGGCAAATATTTCATCCGCTCTATTCAAAAAGTAGATTTGGCCACTAACGCCATTACCTTTTACTGCGCGGTAGATATTGGCATTATTCTTACATTTGTTCAGATGGGTGACTGCATTGAAGCATTAGAAAGTAAACTAGACAAACTGCGCGCTCAGCTTGGCGAGCCCGAATTTGTCTATGCTTGCGATTGCTTTTTGCGAAGGCTCGAAATTCAACAGGGCAAAAACGACCACGAAATAAGACGGCTACAGCAAATGTATAACGTTGCGGGCTTCAATGCCTATGGCGAGCATATTCATTCGGTTCACTTGAACCAAACGTTTACGGGGGTGTATTTTGCAGCCCAATAATCAATTTACCGACGTGGAAGCGCTCCAAAAGGCCCTTTACGAGCAACGGCGTGAAAACGAAAAGCTTGAGAAAATAAACGCAGCACTGATGTATCGCATGGAAGAAGGCGGTTTTAATCATCACAGTTACCGCGCCTTCGAACATTCGGTTCAACTTTCTGAAAAAGTGAGTCAGAAGACAGAGGAGCTACAGTCAGTACTGCAAAAGCTAGAGCAGTCAAATGCCGAGCTGGTGCGTGCTCACGAAGAAACCCATAAGGTCAAACAGCGTTTACACGACGCTATTGAAAGCACCAATCAGGCGATGGTGTTGCTAGATAGACTAGGCGGGATCATCTTCTTTAATCGGCATTTTGAAACCGTTTGGGATGACCTTTCCATTACCCCTAAAATTGGCGATAACTATTACGATATCACCCAAGCTGCCAAGCATTCCGGGGTTGTTCGCCGCGTCCTGCCTGCTGATGTCGAAGGCAGGATGATTTATCAGTTGTCAAACCGGCGATGGTATCAACTGACCAATCGGCCCACGCAAGAAGGCGGGAACGTTATTCTGTTTAACGACATCACTGAAGTAAAACTGCTTGAATCGAATCGTTACGAGCAAGTCATTAAAGAGAAAAACAAGCTGTTGCAAAGCCTAATCGATAATATTGATGTGGGAATATTGCTTATTGATAAAGAAGGTGGCATTGCGTTTTGGAATAACACGTTTTTGACCCAGTCAAACGTGCCCCAGCACGTACTGGTAAACAGTAAGAATATTTATGCCCTTCAAAATAACCGTCACTGGAGCGGACTCAACTTAAGCCCAGTGGGGCTAAGTACCCAGATTATCCACGAGCAACTGGTGGTTGAACGCAACATCACCACATTGCCCGACGGCAATACGCTGTGCACGTTTACCAATGTTACATCGCAGCATCACTATGCGGAAACGCTGAAGCAAAACGAAAGCTGGATCCGCATGATAACCGATAATGTACCGGCGCTTATTGCTTACATTGGTACCGATAAAAAGTTTCAATACACCAATAAAGGTTATCGCGATTGGTATGGCGTTAGTGAGCAAGACATTAATGATATGCCTATGGATCGAAGCCATCTGAAAGAGGTTTACCCCAATCTTATTCAGTACTTGCGCCGTGTTAACCAAGGCGAAGTGGTGAGCTTTCAAAGCAAAGAGAAAAATGCTCATGGCGACGTTGGCTTTTTACAGAAAGTTTATTTGCCTCATTTCAATGAGTCTGGCGATATCACCGGGCACTTTGTCTTGGCAACAGACGTGTCGCAGCAGGTAGAAAGCCAGCTCCAGCTTAAAGCGGCTAAAGACCAATTAGAATCG
>JALUXV010000342.1 GCA_027013165.1 Alteromonadaceae bacterium | reverse complement strand
TTCGGTAAGCTTTGGCTCTGTTGCGTCCAGTAACCAGACTTTGGTTGTTAGTTTGTCGTCGTCTTCTTCATCCCAGTCTCGGCCCGCCACTAAGAAAAAATTTTCTTCTAGCCTGATCATTACTGGGCCGCCAACATAAATTCCCAAATCTTTCCATGTCCACTCGGTATAGGGAGGCGAGGAAAATCCTAACTTTGCCGAATAGGTATCTGCGTCTCTACGCACAATTGCCGTTGCATTGCTCGATTCATCAAAAAGCAGGTGGCTTTCGTTAGGGTAGCCTGCTTGATGCTTCTCTAGCGATAGGGCGTGTTCAGTGAGTAACGCCATATTGTGAGTAGGGTCGCCACAATATAAGTCTAACTTCTGGGCGGCACGATTGTATGCGAATCCATAGGCCGCTCCTTGATGCCAGGTGGTTCGCCATATCCAATTATTATCTTGGCTAAATGTGAAAGGACCCTCCCAATCTCGTCCGTTAATAGATAAATACGACACCATACTGGTGCGATTAAAGGGGCGGGTTGTATGTTTTGTTTTGGCGAACGCGGTGATCAAAAGTCGCTTGCCGTCAAAAACAAATTTGGGATCTCGTAGATCCGTGTTTTCGAGTGACAGTGTCATGTCCTCTTTTACATCCATTGTTCTATTGAATTTATGGATGCGAATAACACCGTCATCACTTACGTGATTAGTTGCTGATCGGTAGCAACAAAGAAAAGTAACCTCCTGATCCGAAAATGGATTTTGGATAAGGTCGGTAAAGGCACAGTGGTCCTCAGAGAAAGATACCTTGTAGATATTTTTTAACGTGAGAGTCGACTTCATTTCTATCCTTTTGAATGGCCTTTGCTCGGTATTATAGAGGCAAGATTTTTCCACACTACGGCAATTTTTGTATTTTTTTACTAAAGAGCCTCTTGATTAGGTCGATACAGACTACGAGAGAGCCAGTTCATCAATTACCCCTCAGGTGTTGATGACTACCATTATAGTAATTGCCGGTACCCCGGCAGCCAGTCCTTTTGGGGCTGGGAGTGTAGGAGAGACTTTATGTCTATGTACGTTAACACCAATGTGTCTTCATTGAATGCACAACGTCAATTATTTGATGTTAGTAATTCATTGAGCACATCATTCGAACGTTTGTCGTCGGGCTTTCGTATCAACAGTGCTTCTGATGATGCTGCCGGTCTACAAATTACTGACCGAATGACTTCTCAAGTCCAAGGTCTTAACCAAGCTGTTCGTAACGCAAACGACGCAATTTCGCTTTCGCAAACTGCTGAAGGTGCATTACAAGAGACTACTACCGCACTACAGCGTATTCGTACGTTAGCAGTACAGTCGCAAAACGGCATCAATACTTCTGCTGACCGCACTGCACTTCAAAAAGAAGTGTCAGCGCTTAAAACAGAAATATCACGTATTGCTACGACCACACAGTTTGCCGGTGTATCTATCTTAACTGGCGATTACTCAGCTAAGTTCTTAGTGGGTGCAAACGCTGGCCAAACCATTTCTGTGAACCTTTCAACAGCTGCATTAACTCGCGCTGGAGTTAGTGGTTTCAGTGCAACGGGTTTGGGTCTTGCAAGTTCTGACGTTCTTAGCAATGACAACGCATCTGCGACACTGGCGGCGATTGACACAGCTATTTCTGCGGTAGGTGGTCTTCGTGCAGACTTGGGTGCGCTTCAAAACCGTTTCCAATCTACTATTCGAAACCTAAGCAACATTTCTGAAAACGTATCAGCAGCCCGTTCACGTATCAAAGACACCGACTTTGCTACTGAAACAGCAGATTTGACCCGTAATCAGATCATTCAGCAGGCGAGTACTACTGTTTTGTCTCAGGCCAATCAGCGCCCGCA
>JALUXV010000341.1 GCA_027013165.1 Alteromonadaceae bacterium | reverse complement strand
TGGCGGCATCTTATGACTTTATAAAACGACAGTTTTAGCGGTAGTGTTAATGAAAACTATGCATAAAGAAGCCATTGTAAAGTTAACGCTGTCTTTGGCCTTAGTTCTGAATATTGGTTTTTGGTTCAGTGTCCGTGATACACAGGCGTATTGGGAAAATGTGCCGCCCGCGCCAAGTGAGAAATATGCCTCTATATACGGTATGGGGGATAAGAGCTTAGCATACCGTATGAACGGTGTGATGATCCAAAATATGGGGGATACCGGGGGGCGCAGTTCATCATTAGTTGATTATGACTATGACCGCTTAACACGATGGTTTTTCTTACAAGATAAGCTAGACCCCATATCAAATTATATTCCTTATTTGGCAACCTTTTATTTTGGCGCAGTTCAGGAGCCTGAAAAATTTCGTCCTGTTCTCGCATATCTTGAAGAGGTCGGCATCAGGCCATATGGCGAAAAATGGCGATGGCTTGTATACGCAATTCACATTACAAAAGATAATATCAATGATAAGGATAGGGCATTAGAGATCGCCAATTTGCTATCCCAATCTAAACACCCTGATATGCCAAACTGGACACAACAAATGCCGGCATTTGTTATGACTGATGCGGGGGATAAGGAATCCGCCTACGCTTTGATGGTCGAAATTTTAAAAAGCAGTGCAGAGAAGCTTCATCCGAATGAGGTACGATCGATGCGCATTTATATTTGTACACAGATATTAGAACCGGAAGAGGCAAAACGCGATGCTTTGTGTGAGGGCATGAACGAATAGCCATTGCTATACCGATTAAATAACTTTTAAATCATCATTATGGATTCTTTGAAGTTTACATTTTCAGAAGTCGTTGCGCTATTTGGCGTTTTTCAGTGCGTGTACGTACTGGTGTATGTAGGATTTAGAGCCGGATCTGCAAAACGTGTTTTACTGCCGTTTTTATATTTTATCACACTTGGCTCTGCGTTTTTTATTGAATTGGCCAGAGGTTATATTGGTGAAATTACCCCGTATTATGACGTTATAAGCTGGGCTGTGTGGGCTCTGGGGCCACCACTAAGTGCGTTGTTGATTATACAAATGTCACAAATCAGTCAGCTTCCATCATTTAAGAATTGGGCAATTTTGCTCGCTGTACCACTCGCAATTGTTCTATCGAGCATTGTTTCTGTTTCTCTTTATGAGGAATGCAGTTTCGCAGTTGTATGTGACTATTTTTTAAGTTGGTTGAATATTACCGGGGTTATCGCGGGCGCTGCTAGTTTGCTTTTGATCTATGCGCATCGTAACTTATTTTCAGACTTGCTACAGCAGAAAGCAGGGAAGGAGCGTTATTGGCTCATTCTTGCTTTAATTATCGTTAATATTGCGTATTTAGGAATTACGGCTTTTGGTTCTTCTGCTGCAGATACAGCTTTTGATCGCTCTCTATTGCGGATGGTTTTGGGGTTGGCGTTTATATATCTTGTTTCGACAAGCCTATTCAGGATTTATCCGGTGGCCTTGTTCATGCCAAAGCAAGGGCGGGCGAGTGATGATCTGTCCGAAGAGGAAAAAGACGTCGCATCAAAGATAGATGCTTTGTTAAAGCTTGATAAAATTTATCACGAACCTACATATTCACGATCCGATTTGGCACGTGAATTAGGGGTGCCGGAAGCAACCGTTTCTAAGGTGATAAATATACATTTTAAGAAATCATTCCCTCAGCTTTTAAATGAATACCGTGTTGAAGATTCTAAACGCCTTTTATTGGAAACAGACGCAAGTATTAAAATCGTCTCTGAGGAAGTCGGGTTTAATTCACTTCCGTCATTTAATCGTGTTTTTAAGGACCTCGTGGGGCAAAGCCCGAGCAGTTACCGTAAGAAT
>JALUXV010000340.1 GCA_027013165.1 Alteromonadaceae bacterium | reverse complement strand
CCCGAAACGGTTGCTGAACATACACTGGCGTTAATACTCACGTTAAATCGTAATACTCATAAGGCTTATAACCGAGTGAAAGAAGGCAATTTTGAGCTCGCCGGCTTAATGGGGTTCACTCTACATGGAAAAACGGTAGGCGTAGTGGGAAGTGGTAAAATAGGCAAAGCTACCATGCGTATCCTTCTTGGTTTCGGCTGTAAAATATTTTGTTATGACCCTTACCCCGTTGACGAAGTTGTCGCTATGGGTGTTGAATATGTCAGTTTGGATACACTATTTTCCTGTTCAGACATTGTTAGCTTGCATTGTCCGCTTACCCAAGAGAGTCATCACTTAATTAACGCTTCGTCTATTAGTGAAATGAAAAAGGGTGTGATGTTGATAAATACCTCTCGCGGTGGTTTGGTAGACACGCAAGCGGTAATCGATGGGCTTAAATCTAAACAGATTGGTTACTTGGGCCTAGACGTTTACGAGCAAGAGTCTGAACTGTTTTTTAAAGATTTGTCGGACGATATCATTCAAGACGATAGATTCCAGCGTTTACAGACTTTCCCGAATGTACTCATCACCGGGCATCAAGGTTTCTTCACCAGAGAAGCGCTTGGCGAAATAGCAACTGTCACACTGAACAACATTTTAGATTTCAGCAAAAAAACACCAAAAACGGCTAACTTTGTAAATCTAGCCCAGTAGCATAAAAGAAATGGGGTAAGAGTACTTTTAAGCACTTTAAATTACTCTGACCCCTTTATTTGCGGTTTATGGCTTTATTAATAAGTAATGCATGTATCTACCAAGCCAAACGAACGGCTCGGTCGTGTTGTATTTACGTTCTGTAGTGAGTAATTCGTCGTAGAGTGAGGTCTGCTTTTCTAGATCTCTCATATAATCATGGAAACAGCGGATCCCCGTTACTGTTTCCACCTCAAAGCCAACGCTTTTACAATGGGCTAATACGGGCTTTGCAGGTAATGGTTGATTGGGGTTTAGTTTGACCTGCTTCTTAACTTTTAAGCCTTGGGCAATGTAATCGAAGTTGCCGTATACCGCATTTGAGAATATTGCGGCATCTTTGTTGAAGAAACTCAAACTTAACTTTGCGCCGGGCTTCATTTGGTCGAACATTGCACTAATAGCATCGTAAGGCTTTTCAAGCCACTCAAGAACGGCGTGACAAACCACTAGATCGTAATGACTGAGATCATCGATAGATTGTAACGTCTGCTGCCTAATGACAATACTAGGGTCTAAGGTATCACGCGCATGGGCGAGCACATCGTGAGATGGGTCTGTCAGTGTAACCGAGTGACCCATATTATGGATATGCTCAGACATTACTCCCGTGCCACCACCTATCTCGATAACCCTGAGCGGCTGACCACTCAAAACGGATGAAAGGGCATCGCACAACAAAGTATGACGCAATTTACCTTTGGTAGTGCCATAAATATTCTTCGCAAATTTACTGGCGATACCATCAAAATGTCTATCATTACTCATAACTAAGCTGGGTTTGGAATATCAACAAATTGTACGGTTACATCCAATTGCTCAGAAAGGTGTTCACCAAGGGCTTTAACTCCATAACGCTCGGTGGCGTGATGACCAGCGCTAAAAAAGTGGATCCCACACTCTCTCGCCACGTGGATAGTTTGTTCAGACACTTCTCCCGTCACAAACGCATCTACTCCAGCTTCTACAGCCTGTTCGATAAACCCTTGACCTCCGCCGGTACACCATGCAACTGATGAAATAGGCCTATCGTTCACACACTCACCTAACGCCTTGCGCCCGAGTACGTTTTCAATGCGTGAAATAAAAGCGTGATGTGAGCATGGTTCCGCAAGTGTTCCTTTCATTAACACGCCTTTTGGCTTAACGCCTGACACAGGTTCAATGTTGTCTACACCAAGTAGCTTACCTAGTTGCGCGTTGTTGCCCATCTTCGGGTGTACGTCTAGCGGTAGGTGATATCCAATCAGGCTGATGTCATTGTCGAGCAATGCCTTGATTCTCGTTTTTTTCATACCTGTAATTGGTTGCCTTTCGCCTTTCCAAAAGTAACCGTGGTGTACCAGAATAGCATCTGCTTTCATTGCTATAGCCGTATCAATGAGGGCTTGAGAGGCGGTAACACCGGTCACTATATTTTTTACGGTAGAGGCGCCCTCGACTTGTAGTCCGTTAGGGCAATAATCACTGATTTCGTTACTGGCAAGTAGTTCATCGAGGTAAGAAACAAGAGAATTTAACTGAACAGACACATGGCCTCCGCTGGAAAGTTAGACATATTGGTCAAAAAACGTTATAAAACTACGCGATTTAGCAGAACATAGCTGATTTTCGCAGCAATACGCGTGAAATGGCATCTGTTGCCGTAGTAACAAAAGGGTGTACCGCTGCGCTGTTAGTCGTGTTCTAAAAGTAACCTTAACCAAAAAGAGCAATAATACATGGCAAAGTTAGACAAAGACACAGTAATCGCTGCATTCACAGAGGCATATACCAAAGCAAACGGTAAAGCACCTGAGATTGAAGCAAAAAGTGGCTGGTACAGCGTAGATGGTGGGAAAAATATTCGTTTAGCGCAACTTCAAGAAATGACTGATAGCCTCTCTGGTGCTGCAAGCGAACCTTCAAAAGCTCCAGCAAAGGAGGCGAGCAAACCAGCGAAAGTAAAAGCCGCCGCACCCGCTAAGAAAGTCACTTCAGGGTTTTCTGTGAAGGGCTTTTGGGCAGAGCAATTAAGCGCGGGCTCTACCCTTCCTCGCTAGTCGAAGCAGGAAAAACTAAATCATCAGCTAAGCCTTGTGCAACAAATGGAACAAGGTGGCTGATGACTTGGTTAATATCTACATGCTTATCAAAATCTGATTCTGCTATTTCTGTTAGCGCCTGTGCAGACGCCATCGAGAATACAAAACTTCCCATCGCAAAATGCAATCGCCAAAACAGTTCTTCTTGCGCTAACGAAGGCAACCTGCGTTGAATTTCATTCACTAAAGTTCTTACTGTGGCCCCATAGTCCGTCATTATAAAGCGACGTAAATGGCCTTGTGTTTCGTTGTAGCCGCGCCCGAGTAACTGTACAAACGTAGCAGTACCGTTTGGTTGAATTTGGTTCAACTTGAGCATGGGCTTAATAAGCGCACGTAATAACTGAGCAACACCTTCGCTCCCCTCGTTAAAGGGAAGCTTTTTTAGTGTGCTTTTCACTTCGGGCATTAACAGATCAAAATAGCGCTTTAATACCGCTTGAATCAGATTTTTTTTGCTACCAAAATGATAATTAACAGACGCTAGATTAACGTTTGCAGCGGTAGTGATTTCTCTCATTGATGTTTGAGTAAACCCTTTTTGAGAAAACAATAATTCCGCCGCATCTAAAATATCTGCTTTAGTGGTCTTTGCCATATTTAGTACATCTTCAATCTAACGTTGCAAGGTAAATACCTTTACCTTAAAACCAAAATCTTATTTTACTTACTAGGCTAGTCAACCCACGCTCCATTGCTGCTGACGCTGCCAAGCCAAGCTTCTCTGCAACGTTTTTTTTCACCGCATACTTAACGCTGAATATTTCACGGGCTGGAAATTGAGCAAGGATATAGTCGTCGGATGTTATTAGCTCATCCACTAAGCCCAATTCTTTGGCTTTAATACCCGGCCAATATTCACCCGTAGCAACACGTTCAATGTCCATTTCAGGGCGTTGACCCGATACATGATCCTTGAACAAAGTGTGAATTTCTTCTATTTCTTCTTGGAATTTTGCTCGACCTTCGTCGTTATTTTCGCCGAAAATTGTCAACGTGCGCTTAAATTCCCCAGCCGTATGTTGTTCAAATTCTATGTCGTTTTTCTTGAGGAGCTTATTAAAATTAGGAAGCTGAGCAAGTACACCAATTGAACCAATGTAGGCAAACTGAGACGCCAAAATTTTGTCTGCAACACAAGCCATCATATAGCCGCCGCTGGCTGCGACTTTATCCACCGAAATAGTAAGTGTTAGGCCCTTAGCTTTAATTCGCTGAAGTTGTGATGCTGCTAAACCATAGCCATGAACAACGCCGCCACCACTTTCTAAACGCACTAAAACCTCGTCTTTTTCTTCAGCAACCAGCAAAATGGCAGTGATTTCTTCGCGAAGCTGCTCAACCTCACCGGCATCCATAGATCCATTAAAATCGATGACAAACAGGCGGGGCGATTTTTCTTCATCTTTTGGTTTTTCTTTAGCGTCTTGCTTTTGTTGCTTTTTCTCTTCTTTGGCGCGTTTTTTCAACGTGGCCTTATCAAGCAACATTTGCTGAGCATACTGCGTCATTTCCTTAAGTTGCGCTGTCAATGAAACAATTTCTAGCTGTCCTTTTCCCGGCTTTTGCTTCGCAGCCAAACCAACTATGGTTGAAAGCACAACGATAATTGCGACAACAAGTGTTAGTGCTTTTGCGAAAAATAAACCGTACTCGTACAAAAACTCCAAGAGATACTCCTAATCAATTTGCTCCGTATTTTAGAGCGATATATCTACCCTAGTAATCAATAAATAGTGGTTAAACACAAAGAAGCCACCACGAGTTACTAAGACTCATGGTGGCTTATTCTATCAGCCTTAAGTTACTGTGACGATAGAGTTAATGTACCTATTGTGTTAGCAGTAATGTCAGCTTCAGTAAAATACAAATCTCGTAACGACGGTTGTTCAGAATATAAGCGAGTTTGGTCGTCAAAGTGTTCTGTTCCGTAATTTCGAGATTGAGAGTATGTCAAGATACCTCTGCCCTCAGGCCCCTCATCGGTGAAGTTAATCACCATCATCCAACTACTGCCGTAGTTGATGTGATAACCCTGTGCATCTGCACTCATAATAGTGTCTGAGTTCAGCGGCGCGTAGGTATGGCGAGGCATTAGGGTACCGTTGTTTCCGGTTACAATATTGAATACGTTAAAACCTCCTTCAATATTGTGCGCACCACCCCATGGAATTCTCACCCCAGACGCAGTGCCGTTGGGCAGACTACGTTCGATAAATTGTACATCGCCGAACTGAGCATCTGGTGCTACGCCAGCTTGATTCAACACATCAACCGCACGAGCAAACTGTGCCATTGTCTCTTCATTTGATACCAAACCTCTTGGTGTAGTTACCGGTTCTTCGACATTATACGGCACTTCCCATTGTGGGTTTTTGTTAAACTGAAAAGCGAATTCTCGGAATACATGTGCACCCACACTTTCGGTATTCATAGTACCGTCCCAAGACCCCAGCGCCGTACAGGCTTCAGAAACATCCACCGATGCTGAACCTATATTTACTGGCGTATCTCCTTGGGATTCACACAAGGCAAGAAGGTCAGTCAATACTGCATCCGCGAGGTAACTGCGATTGTTAACTAGCAAACCTTCAACTTCTTCGGGAGTAAACACACCGTCACTACCCGCCTCGTTTTCAATGAACTGCTGACCCATTCTTGAGCGCAGAGTCTGTTGGTTACCCACCTTACCATAGAGAGGTGACACACCAGTAATAGGAGACGACAAGTTAGTTAGCCAAAAGCTGTCGTTAGAGTTCTGAACAGAATCTGTACCTTCATATTTCGGCGCATTCTCGTACGGTACCGGACCATCAAAATCAAATGCGGATAAGAAGCCTGGAAGCACGGTAAAACCAGCCGCAACTTTGGTACCTATTAAAAGTGGGTTGGTAGTCAATTCGTTAATTGCCGTTGCGGTAAGATTTGGCACTGTTGAGTCATCAATATAAAACACTTGCCCGTCAGCAGAAGCAGCCATGGTGTTGTTAAAGATCACACCATCGTAGTCTTTGAATGCTTGTTTAAACTCATCCATGGAACCTGCCATGTTCATGGCTAACCAATGGTCGACAACATCGAAATTAGGTAAATTCGCATCTTTAATAGCAAAGGCATTTGTAGCATTCCAATCGAAAAATCCAGGCACTTCTATCATTGGACCATAGTTGGTGTAATACGCCGTTTTAGCCATAGTGACCGTTTGACCAGGGCCTACTGCCACCTCAATTTGTAGAGGCTTTTCATAAATGAGTCGCGCTGAACCATCAACTTCGTGTGTCATTCCAGAGGTATCATTTTCGTCCAAGCTCAATTGATAAACCACAAAATGTTCTGCTGTTGAGAATGTATGTGTCCACGCCACATTCTCGTTAAAACCTATGTTTACCGCACCTGGCAAGCCCATCAATGAACCGCCAAGCACATTCAAGTGACCGGGCACTTGTGCGTGGAACTGCCAAAAACGCAGATTGCCTGTATGGGGGAAATGGGGATTACCTAACACCATTCCCCTACCATTGGCGGTTTTGTCACTACCTAACCCCCAACCGTTCGAACCCATATCATTTGGGTTCATTTCGGGCATCGAGATGGATGGCTTCATACTCATATTGACTTGTGTATCACCGGCTACTATTTCTGGTAGATAATCTTTACCCTCTGGCGCAGCGATAAACATTGGACCAAGAAAATTGGCTGCTCCGGGTAACAAAGCAACACCCAGTGAATAATTAAACAAATCGATTGCATCTATGTCTTGCACCCAAGGTTGACCCGCACAAGCAGGGTCCTGCTCATCTAGTGGTGTGTCGTTTAGGTATCGGTTATACCCAGCTGTATATCCCTGATACATAGCACGGCTGTTAGCAGACAACGACGCATAATTTTTTTCTGCGATTTCTCGAATACCTATGGTTAAAAAGCCGAAGTCGCTGATCACATTTTGTGTGTCGCCTGATCCCAAGACTTCGTCAGGCCCGAAGTATTTTGCTCTTTCTGAATTATATTTAACAATCTGATCTGCCAAGATACACATGTTGTCTTTGGCGAAAGCGTACCCAACACCGTATGACATACTCTCAAGATTGTCGCCACTTACATGGGGAACTCCATAGGTAGTCCATCGTATGTTAGCGTCTAAAGAGCCATCGGTATCAAAAGCTGGAATAGGTTCAACCACAGGTGTTACTGGATCTGGCGTTGGTGCGACAGGAGCTGCCACATTATCAAATGAATTTTTATTATCTCCACATCCTAGTAGCGCAATAGAAATACTAACGGCAATGGCACTTCGAATAGGATTAATGGGAAGGAGTTTGTTTATCACGTAGAATTCCTCGTACTTAAGTTCACGTGTTATTCTTTAATTGTTGCTATTATGTAACAATACATCCGACCATTTAACACTACATTAACATCATCGAGGATTCAATTAAGATTGGATTAAATCAACAAAAAAGCCGGCAAATGCCGGCTTTTTTCGTCAAAGTGTACTTAAATTACTGAATTAATTAGCAACTACACTTTCATTAGTGATAGGTAGAACCGTAGCATCTTCGCTAATGTAACCAGCAACCTGTGATTGCATTTCTAGAGTAACTTCTGCACTTGAAGCGGGATTTAGGCTAGATGCGTGAGCACCGCTGGTGAACAGTACTAAGCCACTTAATGGATCTGTACTAGCTTGTGTAGTAGATACCTGAGACAAACCTATGGTTGACGCCAGTGGTAACTGACCAGACAGTGGTAGCGCCGTTGACACTGGAATAACTTGGTCTGGTAGGTTTTCATCAGTACCGTCTCCAACCACAGTCATCATATGTACTGGCGTAGAAGCACCGAGTGATTCAGCGTAGTTTGTAGGGTCGCCTGCATCCATAACTGTCTGTGCGGCAAAAGCAAACTCTGCAAACACACCGTTAACCGCGGCTAGCGCATCACCCTCTAGCGCACCCATGAAAGTTGCAACCGCTTGAACTAGCTGTGCTTCTGTTACGTCAGTAGTTCCATATAACTGTGTTAGCAATTCACCAAATTCAGGAGAAGCCTCAGAAAGCAGCAGACCTTGAATTAACGGACCAAACGCAGGTGATTCAAGTAGGAACTGTGCTACGCCACCTCCAGGTGACTCCAGCGATGCTTGCTTGATAGCAAACATTCCATCTAGCGCAGCCAACTGTCCACCCATGCTGGTATTCGCAACTGCGGCAAAATTACCACCCGTGATAGCGCCTAACGATACACCCATGACAGAAACACGTGACATATCAAAATCAACATTTTGACCCGCTGTGGTGTCGATAACGGCGTTCAAACCAAGGCGAAGACCAAGTAAGTCAGACACACTCTGGCGCAAGTTATCACGCGCCGTTGGTAAGCTTGCCAAGTTCATGTAGTGGGTTGCACTTACTGTAGTTGCATTTATATCATCGATGCCGTCGCCATTAAGGTCGAATCCACGGCTACCGTGCAAAGGTTGGTCGATAGCTATGGTAGCAACACCCGCTAATGACAATGCACCAGTAATAGCTAACATGTCTTCTTTTTGGCTAGTAATACCGTGGGCCAAAATAGCTACAGGCCAACCAGCCTCTGGTTTACTGATTGGGAAACCCAATGCAGTTGCGATAGCAACATCAGGAAGAGTTACCTGAACGTCTAGAAGCTCAGTACCCATGTTACCACCATTCATTTGAGGTATTGGGTTGAACTTAGTGATGTTTCTAGCGCTATCAAGCTTTTCACCATTAACACGTAGGTCAGCCAAACCAAGGGCTGTACACATTTCATAGTTAGGGCCAGGTGTTGCCACGGCAAGCACTTCTTGTGGAGCTCCTGCTAAAACAATACCGCTATCACACGCCGCTTCCCAGAACTTGTTCACTGGCGCTAACGGATTTTCTGCACTTGGGACTCCCAAGAAATAAGGTAGCGATATATTGCCTTCGTAGCGTTGAGCCGCGCAGAACGGGCCTGCTTGCTGAAGGATTGCTGTTGAAATACCTACTGCAAAATCGTTAACTGCACCCCAAACACCAGCCAATTGCCCTGTAGCTGTGCCTGCTAGGCCAGCACAGGTTTGCAGCATGCTAAAGTCTGTGGCTTCAATCAGCGGTACTAATGCCGCAGCTTCCGCCGGAAGACCAGCAATTCCTTGTTGAACTGCACCAGCTACCGTATCAGCGCTGACCAGTCCCAAGGCTTCCATTGCTGTAGGTGCCGTATCCACATCGCTAACCGTAATCAATGGAAGTGCCTGAGCAGCGGTTGGGTCGCCAGCGGCGGCACGAGCTGCAAACTCACTGACCATCACTGCCTTTATTGACTCAAGCGCCGTTGTTGTAGACTGTGTTGTAAACGCTGAAACATAGGTAATTTCTTCACGGGCAAAACCCACAGACATTACCGGGTTAACTAATGAATTAACTAAACCTTGCAGTGACAGTTGCGCTTCGCTTGAAAGTGGGAAGGTATTGATATCTTGGCGAACCGAATCCCATGTTGTAGAACCTTGTACCGATTTGCCTGAAGAATCTTTCAAATCGGTAGTCATGACTAGCATGTAACCATGCGCAGGCTTAAGCGGCTTTAATGGAACAAAGGTAATAGTGTCTGAATCCGCCAACGACAGTACGTAGTCAACACCGTATTGAAGCTGGTCACCAATTTTACAACCTGCCGAAGGTGTAGTGACTTGTGCACAGTCTGCATCGCTCTGGTCTAAGCCCAAAGTAGCTTCAAATAACAATACACCAGCTGATAGTGAAGATTCATCAAGTGAAACGCCAGTAGGTGTTTGAACGTCAATAACAAATGGATGTTGTGTAGACCAACCGTCCAACACATTTAGTGCATTTTGTGGGTCGGCAAAATCGGTCGGATCAGCAACGGGAATGTTTAACGTGTAATCGAAGAAGCCATCGTCACCCGGTAACATCAATAAATCGTTAGGAACATTTAAATTACCCGCCGCCGGATCAAAAACGATTCGAGAAAAAGGTGTTTGAACTTGAGTTTCTGATTCTATGTCAGACAGGGTTTCATTTGAGCCACCACAGCCTGTTAGACCCAGTGCGAGGGCGACACTGGTACTTAAAATGAGTTTTCTCATTGTTACTCCCTACAAGCAATATTGTTATTCTGCGTCTAAAACACGCTCTACCCAATGTAGATACTTGGTAATGATACCCTTTTTGGCAAGCAGTAGGCGTTTTAAACAAGTTAGACCAGTTGTATCTGTCTCAATCTTATTGACTTTGTTTCAACTTTGCAAAGTTTTGTTAACTCTAATTGTTAACTTTTTTTACGTTTTAATATTTTAGTCCATTGAGGTTTTACTTTCTGGCTTGTCTGAGTATGATCCCGTCTCCCTCTTGTAAGGGGAATTTGTTAAGTGGTTAGCAATAATAAACAGGAATAAGATGAACAATTATCAAGCACCCAATGACTTACTTAAAGATCGCGTTATTTTAATCACTGGCGCTGGCGATGGTATTGGTGAACAGGCTGCTAAAACGTATGCCAAACACGGTGCTACGTGTATTCTTCTTGGCCGTACCGTTAGCAAATTAGAAAAAGTCTACGATGACATAATTGCCTCCGGTGGTGCTGAACCCGCTATTATTCCCCTCGACTTAAAAGGTGCTACCCCAACCCATTATGAACAAATGGCGCAAACCATCGAAGAACAATTCGGGAAACTTGACGGTGTGCTACACAACGCTTCGATACTGGGACATTTGAGTGCATTTAAAGATATTGGTGAAGCGGAATGGCGTGACGTGATGCAGGTCAACGTAAACGGTTGTGTTTTTATGACACAAGCACTTATTCCTGTTCTTAAAAAAGCCGACAATGCTTCGGTAATCTTTACCACCAGTAGTGTGGGCAGAAAAGGGAGAGCGTTTTGGGGAACCTACGCGGTGTCTAAATTTGCCACCGAAGGCGTTATGCAAACACTAGCCGACGAATATAAAAACAGTAGCTTGCGTTTCAACTGCATTAACCCAGGTGGCACACGCACCAATATGCGTGCGCAAGCTTTCCCAGCGGAAAACCCAGAAACACTGAAAACACCTGAAGACATTATGCCAATGTATCTTTACCTTATGGGCAACGGCAGCGCAGCAGTGAACGGTG
>JALUXV010000339.1 GCA_027013165.1 Alteromonadaceae bacterium | reverse complement strand
TGGGATGGGCGTCAGGGCTACCGTAGACGGAGAGCGCGTAGAGATTGGGGCTGATCGATTTATGCGTGAGTTAGGCTTGGACATCGAATATTTTTCAAAGACTGCGATACGCCTTGGAAACGAAGGGAAATCTCCACTCTATGTTGCTATCGATGGACGTCTGGCAGCCATTATCGCAGTCGCTGACCCTATTAAATCAAGTACGCCGATTGCCATAAATGCATTGCACCAACTGGGGCTCAAAGTCGCAATGATTACAGGTGACAATGCCAATACAGCAAATGCGATAGCGAGACAGCTGGGTATTGATGAAGTGGTTGCCGAAGTGTTGCCAGAAGGGAAAGTTGAAGCAGTTCGTCGGTTGAAGGAGTCTTACGGTAAGGTCGCTTATGTTGGTGATGGCATTAATGATGCCCCAGCTTTAGCTGTGGCAGATATTGGGCTTGCAATTGGTACAGGTACCGATATAGCGGTGGAATCTGCTGATGTTGTCTTAATGTCCGGCAACCTACAGGGTGTGCCTAATGCTATTGGATTGTCTAAGGCAACAATAGGTAACATCAGGCAAAATCTTTTTTGGGCGTTTGGATATAATGCCGCATTGATCCCTGTAGCAGCAGGCTTGCTGTACCCTGCCTATGGATTGCTGCTTTCGCCAATCTTTGCTGCAGGCGCGATGGCGCTATCCAGTGTATTTGTTCTGGGCAACGCACTTCGTTTGCGTCGGTTCCAGACTCCGCTGGCAGAAGACTCTGAGCACTAAGATAAAGGGGAGTTATGAACATTGGTAAAGCATCGAACGAATCAGGAATCTTCGCAAAGATGATTCGCTATTACGAGCAAATTGGTCTGATTCCTGCTATAGGTCGTACCGAAGCAGGCTACCGTGATTATGCACCCAATGATGTCCACCGTCTGATTTTTATCCGCAGTGCGCGTGACCTTGGTTTTTCTCTTGAATAGATAGCCGATTTGCTCAAGTTATGGAATGACAAATCTCGCCAGAGCGCCGATGTTAAACGTCTGGCACAAGAGCATATGGATGATTTAGAGCGACGTATGGAAAATATGCAACGAATGGCATATACACTCAGAGCTCTGTTCAAAAGCTGTGCTGGGGATGAGCGATTTGAATGCCCAATACCAGACATTAATGACCGCTGATGCTAAAAGCCATCCCGGTAAGAGAGAAGGGGCGGTGCAACGTAGTTCTCGTGGTAACGAAATGGAAAAAGCCCGACCCCTTATTTTAAGGGCATGATGGCGTAGCACAAAGCTGTATGGGCTAGTGTTACGCCATCAGTCTAATCAACTTATAAGCGCACACCACTAATGCACCCCCCCCAAGTGGTCAGTTGGTACGGTTAAAGGAAGATCACCATTCTCTTCATCAGCAGTCAATTTCTGTACTATCCCGCATTCGTCCACGCTCCGGTCTGAGCTGCAATAGCCATTAAGTTCTTTTAGTTGTGTTTCCAGGGCTAATAGCTCTTTAATACGATGCTGAACATGCGTGAGATGGGCACTGATTATTGCATCAATGGGGCCACAGTCTTTACCGCGATTATTAATTGCCAGTAGCAATGCACGTATTTCCTCATGAGTCATATCAAGAGAGCGGCAGCGTCGGATAAATAACAACTTTTCCAGATGAGTATTGTTGTAACAGCGGTAGTTATTTTCAATATCTCTTAATGGAGCTTGAAGTAATCCTTTTTTCTCATAGTACCGAATAGTTTCCACCGGACAACCCGCCTTACGGGCCAATTCACCAATTTTCATGCATCCCCCCTTATGCACTTGACCCTGTAGTTAGATCAGGGTCTTTAATAGTCAGTATAGTTAGCAGATGAGGAAATGAAAATGAGTGGTGGTGTAAAAAATAGC
>JALUXV010000338.1 GCA_027013165.1 Alteromonadaceae bacterium | reverse complement strand
CCACTTAATGATGCAATGCCAACCTTGTTGAAACACTTCCCAACATTGGCAGAACTGCTCACCCGATTCGCTTCTTTACCGATTCGCAATCAAGCAACCATGGGAGGCAATGTAGCTAACGCTTCTCCTATTGGCGACTTACCACCCGTATTGTTAGCTCTTGACGCCAAGCTTCACTTAGATAACGGTACAGAAAAACGAATAGTACCCATTAGAGAGTTTTTTACCGGCTACCGACAAACACAGCTAGCGTCAGACGAGTGGCTTGCACACATTGAAATTCCAAAGTTAAACCCCGAACAAAAACTTGCAGCGTTTAAAATTTCTAAGCGTATGGAAGATGACATATCAGCCGTGTGTGCAGTATTCAAACTGACATTAAGCGATGGCACCATTGAGCAAGTAGAAACGGGTTTTGGCGGTGTTGCTGCAACACCAGTGCAGTGCAATGGGCTGGCAGACGCCCTTATAGGTAAAGCATGGTCCGATAAATCTTGTGTTGCACTAGGCAAAAATATTCTAGAAAACGCCTTTTCACCCATTGATGACGTGCGCGCCAGCGCAAACTATCGCAATACCGTGTTAGCCAATCTATGGCATAGGTTCTGGTTAGAAAACCAAACAAACAACACCATTCAAACAAGGGTGGTTTGCCATGCGTAAATTAATTCAACCCACGCAACATTCAAACAATAGCGGTGTTGTTCATCGCTCGACCAAACATGAAAGTGCTGAGCGCCAAGTGAAAGGCTTGGCCAACTATGTGGATGACATTGTTGAACCTCAGGGAACGCTTTACGCGGCTGTGGGGCTGAGTACATCTACCTGTGGTGATATTGAAAGCATTGACCTGTCTGAAGTTTGGAAAAGTGAAGGTGTGGTCGACGTTATTACCATTGATGACTCACCGGGTCACCGAGATATCGGCCCTGTGTTCAAAGGCGATCCACTGTTGGCCGACGGAGAAATCAAATTTCATAGCCAACCTTATTTTGCGGTTCTTGCAGAATCTGTCACTCTTGCTCGCCGTGCTGCGCTCAAGGGTAAGCTAGTAATTAAAGAAAAAGCGCCAGTCCTCAACGCTGACCAAGCCCATGAGCAAGACTTTTTTGTACGACCTACCCATCAATTCGGTATGGGTGAAGTGCAAACAGCACTTTCTCAAGCAGAACATACGGCTAGCGGGCGGTTACAAATAGGCGGCCAAGAGCACATGTATCTTGAAGGGCAAGTGTCTTTAGCAGTGCCAGGTGAAGAAGGCCGAATGAATATCTATACCTCTAGCCAACATCCCAGTGAAGTACAAAAACTTGTTGCAGAAGTGCTCGATGTAAAACTTCATCACGTAATGGTGGATATGCGCCGTATGGGCGGCGGCTTTGGAGGAAAAGAAACCCAAGCCGCACAATGGGCTTGTATTGCTGCCTTGCTTGCCACAAGAAATCAGTGCGCCGTTAAGCTCAGACTACCTCGTAGTATGGATATGCAGGTCACTGGTAAACGCCATCCTTTCGATAATCATTACAACATCGGTTTTGACGCCTCGGGTAAAGTCACTGCGGCACATATGACCATTAACGGCATATGTGGTCACTCCCCTGACCTTTCAGACGCCATTGTTGATCGCGCTATGTTTCACGCGGATAACGGCTACTTCTTCGGCGCAACGGATTTTACCGGCCACCGACTTAAAACTAATATGGTATCGCATACGGCGTACCGTGGATTTGGCGGCCCTCAGGGGATGATCATGGCCGAAGCTGTGCTTGATAAGGTAGCCCGAGCCACAAAACAAGATCCCCTTACCGTAAGAAAGCTCAATTTATATGGCGAAGATAATGGAGTCACTACGCCTTACGGGATGGAAGTTGAACACAACATTTTGCCAGAT
>JALUXV010000337.1 GCA_027013165.1 Alteromonadaceae bacterium | reverse complement strand
GCCTCCTGAGTTTATTAAGACTATTCGAGGCGTCGGTTATTGCATTTCAAAATCGGGGGAGTGAATTGTCTTCAATTCGCCGCTTTCTAATTCTTACACTGATCAGCGCGCTTGTTTTAGTGATATTTAGTGCAGCACTTAAAGGCTACCGCGCAACGCTGGGTATATCGAATACCTTGTTAGATAACGAGTTAGTTGAGCTATCCCGCGCAATCTCTTACGTAGATAGCGGCACCCGCACACAGCAACAGACACTTTTCTTCCAGGTATGGAAACAAGGTAAGCTGGCCAGCTCATCTACTGACGCGCTAAGCACGCCATTAACCAGCTTCTCCGAGGGCTTTTCTGAAGTAAACGCACTGGGTACACGCTGGCGGGTACATACCCGGTTTAACCCGAATAATGATAGCTGGTATATGGTGGCTCAACCCGTAAGTAGTCGCTTTACTTTAACTGACTCGCTAACTGTAGCCGCCATCACCCCTTTTATAATTAGTGTGCCTATTCTTGCATTCATTCTCTTTTTTGGCATTACTTGGGGACTATCGCCGTTAAAACACCTATCAAAACTCCTTGCCAGCCGACAGGGTAATGATTTTTCTACCATTGCGTTATCCCGTGAGCCCAGTGAACTTAGCCCTGTTGTTAGTACGTTAAACACTATGTTCACGCGACTGAATTCAGCGTTCGAACGAGAGCAGCAATTCGCATCAAACGCAGCGCATGAGCTTAGAACTCCGCTCAGCGTGATGAAAATAAACATTCACAATATAGCGAACGAGTTAGGTGAAAAAGGCCACGTGTTAGCTCCGCTCAAAGCAGACACTGACAGAATGATCCACGCGGTAAATCAATTCCTTTTGCTTACTCGCACCAGCCCAGAAACGTTTGCAGAACAGCGAGAACCTGTAAATGTGCACGTGGTCGCGCAAGAGGTAATTAGTGACCTATACGGCGCTATTGAAAATAAAAGCCAAGAAATAGCACTGGAAGGAGAAGAAGCTTGGTTGCTAAGTTCTCAATTTGTCCTTTACACCTTGCTTCAGAACTTAGTGAGCAATGCGAGTAAATACTCGCCTAGCGGTGCACAAATAATAATTAGGATTGAACGACGGAAAGACGAGCTTATTTTAAGCGTCTGCGATTCTGGGCCAGGCATCCCTGCTGACCAGCGCGCTGTCGTGCTAAACCGGTTCAAAAGAGCATCTAACAGCTCCCCTCACTCGGGAAGCGGCTTGGGGCTAGCCATTGTAGAACAAATCGTTGTATTACACGGGGCTGAGCTCTCTTTAGATGAAAGTTCGCTCGGGGGATTAGAAGTTAGGGTGGCATTTTCCAATGACTACATACTCTAAGATTTCTTTATTCTGCTTTTCAGCCCTTTGTGCTTTTTATACGCCCCTTGCGTTCGCCTTACCTGAAGTGGTGGTGGAAATTAAAGAGCACTTATTCTTTCCTCAGGAAGTGATTGTGCCTGCAGGGCAAAAAGTAAAGCTAACCTTTGTCAATTTCGATGATACTCCCGAAGAAATAGATAGCTTTTCGTTGAACAGAGAAAAAGTGATATTTGCGAAAAGCCGAGGGACCATCTTTATTGGCCCATTAAAAGCCGGTGAGTATCCTTTTTTTGGCGAGTTTCATCCTAATAGCGCCGTAGGAAAGGTAATAGTTAAAAACAAAGAGGACATGCTGGATGCTAATTAATACTGTCGTTCTCTTCTTGCGTGACACCTTGCCCATATTCCTGCTCATTAGTGTATTGCTGGCGCTGCCGCGTGTGTCTACGCTTGCCGTTGCGTGGCGGGTGTTGCTGCTGGTATTGCTCGCTGTATTTACCTACCCCAAGCTAGGACTGGTATCGCAGCTATCAGAAGGTGCCGGATTTGAGTATCTCAAAT
>JALUXV010000336.1 GCA_027013165.1 Alteromonadaceae bacterium | reverse complement strand
GATTGTAGATGTATCTGTATTTCCGTTTATGGCGCAAACCCAACACCCCTCAAATTCATTGTTGATAGGTGAACTACAGAACGATCAGCAAATCGCCCTAGCGGTTGCCCAACAAGAAGATTTGCAACTGCTATCCGAAACACCAATATCCCCATTTTCTGCACTTAATGGTAATAATGGCTTCAAGTTACATATGGTCGCTAATGGGCAAAATGAAGAGCCCATCTACGCAACAAGTTATGCATTTTTCGCTAAAGATAAGGTAATTAAGGTATCGACGACCTTCCCAGAGAACTTATCTGATGAGTTTGCAAACGTACTTATGGCTAGCATTGAAGTGCCTGATGAATCTAGGCTTATGTCAGAAGTTCGGCTTCTGCTATTAGAAGCCGAAAGCAATTAGATGGCTAGCTGCTACTTCTTTTTGTGATAAGACATCATGCGTTTACGCTTGCGTTGCTGTGCAAGGGTTAATTGATTCTTCTTACCTTCAAACGGGTTACTACCTTCCTTGAATTCTATTTTAATAGGCGTTCCCATCACTTGAAGTGCCTTTCTAAAATAGTTCATCAAGTAGCGCTTATAGGAATGTGGCAAATCATCAACTTGGTTACCATGTATAACGATTACCGGCGGATTATATCCCCCCGCATGGGCATACTTCATTTTAACTCGGCGGCCACGTACTAACGGAGGTTGGTGGTCATCCTGTGCCATTTCCATAATCTGGGTAAGAATTGAAGTATTAATACGCTTAGTCGCACTTGCGTATGCTTCTTGAACCGACTCAAACAAGTTACCAACACCGGTACCATGAAGAGCTGAAATAAAGTGCAAACGTGCGAAGTCAATAAAGCCAAGGCGACGGTCAAGCTCTCGCTTTATGTCTTCTTTTACATCTGTGTCTAGCCCATCCCATTTATTTACTGCGATAACCAACGAGCGGCCAGAATTCAAAATAAAACCTAGCAGACTTAAGTCTTGGTCGGTAATACCTTCACGCGCGTCAATAACAAGTAGCACAACGTTGGCTTCTTCTATGGCTTGAAGGGTTTTAACAATAGAAAACTTTTCTACCGCTTCACTAATTTTTCTGCGTTTACGTACACCCGCAGTGTCGATGAGAATATATTCTCGTTCGTCGCGTTCCATAGGAATGTACACACTATCACGGGTGGTACCCGGCAAATCATAGACGACAACACGCTCTTCACCCAGAATTCGGTTAGTGAGCGTAGACTTACCTACGTTAGGTTTACCCACAATGGCAAGCTTAATCGGTAATGCCTGCAACCGCTCTAATTGTGCTTCTGCGTCTAGCTCTTCTTGAACTTCTTGTTCAACAACACGCATTTCAGGAAAGGCTTGTTCCAGTGGAGATAGCGACTCTTGCAGCAATTGACTTACACCACGACCATGAGCTGCAGCTATTTGATGAATTTGGCCTAAACCCAAAGAGTAAAACTCTGCACTTTCACTATCGCCGTCAATACCATCTACTTTGTTTGCAACCAAGTAAACGTCTTTATCTACTTTTCGAAGGTGTTCGGCGATCGCTTGATCGGCGGGTAACAAACCTGCTCTAGCATCTACCAAAAACATAACCACATCAGCTTCTTCAATCGCGAGCAATGATTGCTGCGCCATTTCCGCATCAATGCCTTCCTCATCCCCCGTAATACCGCCTGTATCAACAACAATGAATTGACGCTGTTCAAACTTGGCTTGACCATACTTTCTATCCCGGGTTAGGCCGGGGTAATCGGCAACCAAGGCATCACGAGTATTAGTGAAGCGATTGAACAAGGTAGACTTACCCACATTGGGGCGTCCTACAAGAGCAACTACGGGTAACATTTATCAGATCCTAAAGGTCATGAAAGCAAATAAACACAAACCGCAAGAAAGCGTAACTTTCTTGCGGTTTGGATGTAGCAGGCAATTATACCTGCTTAATAAGATTTAGTCAGCCTAAAAGCCGATGCTAAACTATGGCGTAGAAATTGATGCGATTACACCGTCGCGTGTTACAGCGATAACGTTGCCGTTAACACTTAGCGGAGCAACATAAACAGACTCATCTTCGTCATCGTCGCCTAGCGCCATACGAGACACTATCTCGCCAGAGTCTTTGTTGATCCAGTGTAAAAAGCCCCAATTGTCGCCCACTATGACGTTATCCCCAGCAGGTTCTGCCGCGGTAAGTGAACGCCCTTTTAAGCCGCTTTGTGACCACAACTCTACACCATTTCTACGATCTAAAGCATAGACATGGGAGTTGTTATCTACCACATAAATTCGGTTACCTTCCACACTCAGGTTTCGGTATGCAGCATATTCCCGCTTCCACACGATACGACCACTGCGCAGTTCTATCGCTGCTAACGTACCGTTATACGCCACAGTATAAACCGTCCCACCGAATAACACGGGGGTTGTGTCGATATCAACAATACGTTCAAGTTCCGTCGCACCAGAAGGTGTAGCAACTTGAGTTTCCCAAGCTAAGACACCGGTTTCAATAAGGTTGACTTGCAACTTACCCGTTGGGGTGCCAAGTAAAGCGCCACCGTTAGAAGCAATAGGCGTTGATATACCGCGAAGGGTCAATGGTGGTGTATCACTTTCATGACGCCACACCTGCTCGCCTGAACGAGTGTCAAAACCAAATAACACCCCTGCTCCAGTATTAACAACAAGAATGCCGGAATCTGCCGCAGGTGCAGCGAGTATCTCGCCTGGCACACTAGCTTGCCAAGCCAGTTCACCCGTTGCTTCATCTAGTGCAATAACATCACCATTCTCAGTGCCGATAAATACCATACGCTCAGCGACCGCAATACCGCCTATTTTCGCACTAACACCACTTTCCCATAACCGGGATATTCCACTCCACATACTATCGTTGTTAAAGGTTGCGAAGTTTTTCTGCCAGATCACCTTTCCAGTATCAGGCTCTAGCGCAGCTACCACGCCGTGCCTATCTGCGGCAAAAAGCTTGTTGTAGGCATACACAGGACGTAAACGTGAAAAGTAGTCGTCTACGCCTTTTCCTAGATCAAGGTCCCAATTTACCCGTGGTGTGAACTGCGCGTTTATTGGATCTAGGCGACGAATTTCAATTTCTTCGTCATCAGAGAACCAATCGGTAACCGTTGAACAGCCAGATAAGGTAACTGACAAGGCCAGCGCAATCCCTATGGCGCGAGTAAAGCGGCCTTTTTGGCCTTGAGTATGGTGAAACAAATTACCTACCTCTTTTTATTGTGCTTGCTTACTGACCTGCGGCTACCGCTAGGTTGTCTAGTTTCATTTGAAGCAAACGATTATTGGCATTGTTTTCAAGCGCACTTGCGTATGCTAAACGAGCATCGTCAAATTTGCTTTGACGCACGTATACATCACCTTTTAATTCTGAGACTTCAGCATCAAACGAAGTATCGGTGATTGTGCTAAGCGTAGACAACGCATTTTCTAGCTGGTTCAGTTCGATTTGCACTCGGCTTAAGCGAAGAGCCGCCACACCTTTAAGCGGCGCACTTTGTGCGTTATTAATGACCGTTTGCAATTGCGTTGCCGCGACTTCAAGGTTACCTTCATCAACCGCTTGCTTTGCAGCAAGTAAACCTGCAATCGTGCCATAGCCAGAATCACTATTTTCTGATGCAAAAGTATCAAGTGCAGCCAACGTACCCTCGTCACCAAAGTTTTCTACAACTTGCTGGTAACCTACTGATGCAGTCTCTTTGGCTTCGTTTTGGCTATCAGAATAGGCTCGCCATCCATACAGACCGCCTAATCCCAATAATGCACCAACAATAATAGCGGTGCCGTGTTCTTTCCAGAAACGCTTAATCGCTTCTACTTGTTGTTCTTCTGTTGCGAATTGTTCCATGATGTCCTCTTATTATTATGCGTTAAGCAAGTCAGAAACAGTTTCAGCAAGTGCATCAAAAGATACGCTTGACTGCTCTTGACCGTCACGCAATGGCTTAATTACCACTTCTCGTGACTGCATTTCTTGAGAGCCTAACAGCAAGGCGATACCAGCCCCCGTCTTATCAGCTCGTTTCAATTGTTTTTTTAAGTTACCGCCACCGCAGTGCATTAACACGCGAACATTTGGCAAAGACTGTCGCAGAGATTCACTAACCTCAACGGCATAGGCCTGAGCATCATCACCCAAGGCAGTAACGTAAATGTCTGCAAAGCTACTATCCACCGCATCTTCCTGCAAGGTGGTAAGTAGTAGCACTAAGCGTTCCATCCCCATAGCAAAGCCTACTGCTGGCGTTGCTTTACCACCCAGTTGCTCTACTAGGCCATCGTAACGGCCACCCGCACATACCGTGCCTTGAGCCCCCAGACTATCGGTAACCCACTCAAATACGGTGCGGTTGTAGTAGTCTAAGCCACGTACTAAATTAGGGTTTACTTCAAACTCAATCCCTGCTGCTGTTAAACGGCTACAAAGTGCATCAAAGTGTGCCTTTGATTCTTCATCAAGATGGTCGATTAAAGCAGGGGCGTCAGTAATAGCGGCTTGTACCTGTGGGTTCTTGCTGTCTAGCACACGTAAAGGGTTCGACTCTAATCGGCGAAGACTGTCTTCATCAAGTTGATCCGCTCTTGCTTTAAGGTAGCTAACCAGGGTTTCGCGATAAGCTTGGCGTGCTTCGTTTGAGCCCAAAGAGTTAATCTGTAATTTAACGTGATTTTCGATGCCGAAAAGCTTCCAGATTCGCGCACTTAACAGAATGACTTCCAAATCAATGTCAGGGCCATCTAAACCGAAGGTCTCAACACCAAATTGATGGAACTGACGATAACGACCTTTCTGAGGGCGCTCGTGTCTGAACATTGGCCCCATATACCAAAGGCGCTGCTGTTGGTTATACAAAAGACCGTGTTCATTACCTGCACGAACACAACTTGCGGTACCTTCTGGACGCAATGTTAGGCTGTCGCCATTTCGGTCTTCGAAAGTGTACATCTCTTTTTCAACAATATCGGTGACTTCACCAATAGAGCGCTTAAAAAGGTCAGTACTTTCAACAATTGGCGTACGAATCTCTTGATAACCGTAACTCGCCACAACCTGACGAAGTACAGACTCTACCTGTTGCCATGTACCGGAAATTTCCGGCAAGCAATCATTCATGCCGCGAATTGCCTGAATAGTTTTAGCCACGTGAAATTCTCAAACTGCTATATAGTGAAAAGCCCCGCATTATAGGGGCTTTAGTGATAAACAACAATGCTCGCTTAAGCGTCTTTCAACGCTATGTCGATTTTATTCGCTGAATCCATACGCGCAGCCTTTGCACGAATTTTGGCTTCGAGACGATCAACCAGGTCGTCATTCGCTAGACGCTCTCTTTGCCTTTGGCCATCCTCGTAAAAGCCACTCATATTGCGCGCACCGGTCAAGCCTAAATCAGAAACTTCGGCTTCGCCGGGCCCATTAACAACACACCCTATAATAGAGACGTCCATGGGCGTAAGAATGTCTTCTACACGCTGCTCAAGCGCATTAACAGTGCCAATAACATCAAACTCTTGGCGAGAGCAACTGGGGCATGCAATAAAATTAATTCCCCGTGACCGAATGCGTAGCGACTTAAGAATATCAAAACCTACTTTAATTTCTTCAACAGGGTCGGCCGCTAGTGACACTCGAAGGGTATCACCAATACCTTCAGACAAAAGCATGCCTAAACCAACCGCACTTTTGACAGCTCCCGCGCGTTGACCACCTGCTTCGGTAATTCCCAAATGCAACGGCTGGTCTATCTTGCTCGCCAGCAGTCGATAAGCACCTACCGCTAAAAATACGTCAGAGGCTTTTACACTGACCTTAAACTGATCAAAGTTGAGTTTATCGAGGATGTCCACATGTCGCATTGCCGACTCTACAAGTGCTTCTGGTGTAGGCTCGCCATACTTCTCTTGTAGGTCTTTTTCTAAAGAACCACCGTTTACACCGATACGGATAGGGATGTTTTTGTCTTTTGCACAGTCAACAACCGACCTTACCCGTTCCATATTACCGATGTTTCCGGGATTAATGCGCAAACAATCCACACCGTATTCAGCAACTTTTAACGCGATGCGATAATCAAAATGAATATCTGCAACCAAAGGCACTGAAACTTGTTGTTTGATTAACTTAAAGGCTTCCGCTGCCTCCATGGTTGGAACCGACACGCGAACAATCTCACCACCCACACCCACAATGCGGTTGATCTGCTCGACAGTAGCATCAACATCGGTAGTTTGAGTGTTGGTCATAGACTGAACAGCGATAGGTGCGCCATCGCCAATAGGTACATTTCCTACGTTAATACGCGTAGATTTTCTACGCTTAATAGGGCTTTCTGAAAACATTAATTTACCTGTATAGGGAGCGTGAAGCGCGCTGTTCGGCCATTGTTATAGCCCGACATATCAACAGCGTCGCCGTTTACTGTTATAGCTACATTATCCGGTGCGCCAAGAGTAACTTCAACAGGTGGAACCCCTGAAATGGACATTACGCGACCAGATTGTTTGACACCATATGCAATATCTTCACCGGTAGCATCAGTAATATTCACCCAACAGTCTTCACCAAAAGTGAACACCATCAAAATGGGTTCAGGCAAGTTAGACTCTAAATCAACGAACTGAGCACCTTCATCTGCACCTTCAGCAAGTAACTCACCCTCATCTGCGATCTCAGCAACTGTGGGAGCTTCACTATCAATAGCTTGTTCACTGTTATCCTGAATAGCTAATTCTGGCCGCTCAGTATTTGTAGTTAGCGCTACATCAGTGTCTGCGGGCAATGACTCAGTGGCTGATTGCTGCTCAGTAGGTGGTGGCTGAATTAATATGGGTGCATCCGTTGAAATTGCCGCCACTGTGGGTTCAGTGGATTCTTCAGTTGGCTGAGATAGTGGCTCATTATCGGAAGTAGCCTGACTTTCTACCGTGGTAGGCGTAACATCACTGGGTTGCTGATACCACCACACCACTACACCAGCGACCAACAAGAGTAAAATTCCGTAAGTTACTAGCATCCAACGGTCATCGTGATTCTGCTTGGCGACTCTGCGAGAAAAACTTTGCAGTTTAGCTTCCGGCTCTTTCGCTTTATGAATCTGTTCAAATGCAGTTATCACTACACTGGTATCTAAACCCAGTAAGCGGGAATAATTTTTAACATAGCCCTTAACAAAAGTAATTGAAGAAGCACTCTCAAGTTCATCCGCCTCAATTGATGCAATCTGACTTACGTTGAGAAACAACTTAGAAGCAATCTGCTCAACGCTCATCCCTTGTTGGACACGAGCTTCTTTCAGCATGTTACCTGGGCTTGGAAGCTGCGACTCAACGGGCAACTCTTGAGGTTCTGTCGCGTGTGGTTCTGACACTGTCGGATTCCTATTACTGCTGTTGCTCAGGCGGGACTAACCAGAGCTTCATTCCGGCAACGATAGCACTCGCATTGTCTAATTGATTCCACGATTGCAGCGTTGCTAATTTAATATTGTGCATCAGTGAAATACGATATAGGTTTTCACCGGCTTTGACTATATGAAAATCGTTGCGGTACGAAGATAATACATTGTTTTCATTGCTAGAAACACTAGAGGTTTGGGGCTCAATTACGGTTAGCTGAGGAAGGCTTTCTAACAAGTTCTCATAGCGCTCCGCAAAGGGGCTTTGGGGGTAATCTCTGACTAGTGCTTCGCCAATTTGTCTCGCGGCATCCCAATTCTCTTGTCCCTTAGCAATATCGAAGCTCATCCACAACACATCTGGTGAAACAGGTGCTACCCGTTTGTACTTGGCTAACATGGTTTCTGCCATAGACCATTGTTCAGTTAATATGTAGAGTTCAGTGACTAAAAACAGAGACTTAGCTCGTGTTGGCTGATGGTTAAGCGCATTATTAAAGTAGCCAATTGCGTCTTCTATGTGGCCTTGGCTTTGTGCGCATAATCCAAGGTTTTCGTAGGTTTGTGCCGAGTTTGCGTATTGGCGAATATTAACTGCATGGAGGAAATAGGATTTAGCCTTTTCGTAATCCCCCACTTGACACATAAAAGCGCCGTAACTGTTTGCAATATCACCATTGTCTGGCGCCAGCTCTAACGCAGTGCTGTAGTAGCTATCCGCTCGTCTTTGTTCACCCACAATTTGATAATAGTAAGCCAGCGCGTAATTGACGTCCGCCGAATTAGGCGCATACTCAAATGCTTGGTCTAGATTTTTCTTAGCTTGAATATAGTTACCGTTTTTAAGGTAAGTCAGACCGAGAGACACTCGTGTTTTCGCTGCCTGAGAAGTATTAAAGTTCCCATTGAGCGATTGTGTATCGGGTGTACTCGTGCATGCAGAAAGTGATAAAACTAACAACGCGGCACATACTCTCAATCCGTTTTGCATAATCCGTAACCTGATAATTTAATGATTATTGAGCCATTTTTACCGAAATCGCTTCGCCCTTCATCTGTTTTTTCAACATTCTTTTGGTTCTGTCTACTACATCACCCACTAATTGACCACACGCTGCGTCTATATCGTCGCCACGAGTTTTGCGCACAACAGTAGTAAAGCCATATTCCATCAGTACTTTCGAGAAGCGGTCGATACGTGAATTACTAGAACAGCTATAGGGTGAGCCCGGATAAGGGTTAAATGGGATCAAATTGATCTTACTTGGCGTGTCTTTTAATACCTTAGCCAGTTGGTGAGCTTGTTCTGTGCTGTCGTTAATATGAGACAACATAACATACTCCACAGTCACTCGACCTTGATTAGCGCGGGACTTTTCTAGATAACGGCGTACACCCGCAAGAAACGTTTCGATATTGTATTTCTTATTGATAGGAACAATTTCGTTGCGCAGTTCATCAGTAGGTGCATGTAGTGATATTGCAAGAGCTACATCAATTTGGTCACCCAACATATCTAATGCTGGAACAACACCCGAAGTACTTAGGGTCACGCGACGTTTTGATAAACCAAAGCCGAAGTCGTCTAGCATAATGTCCATTGCTGGAACCACGTTTTTCAAGTTCAGCAAAGGCTCGCCCATGCCCATCATAACCACGTTAGTAATAGGGCGCTTTGATGAGTCTTTCGACAGGCCAAGGAAAGTTGCCACACGCCATACTTGACCGATAATTTCACTCACGCTCAAGTTACGGTTAAAGCCTTGTTGCGCAGTTGAACAAAAGGTACATTCAAGTGCACAGCCTACTTGCGAAGATACACACAATGTGGCGCGATCGGTTTCTGGGATCCACACCGACTCTACTTCTTGCCCACCCTCTAATGATAAGGCGAACTTAATAGTGCCATCACTGGCTTCTTGGTAATAAGCAATTTCTGGCGCTTTGATTTCACAATTTTCAATAAGCTTGGCGCGCAAATTCTTGTTCAAATTACTCATTTGCTCAAAATCACTCTCGCCGTGCTGATAGATCCACTTCATTAACTGGTCAGCACGAAACGGCTTCTCACCCATTTCCTTAAAGAAATTGCGCAAGCCCTCGCGATTTAAATTTAACAAGTTTGTCTTTGCCATAAAGCTAACGACCCTATTACCAACCCAACGCGCTACTGCACACTGGTACAACTATTCTGGACAATGCTCAACACCCTACGCAGCCCAAACTCGGGGATAAGCAAGAGTGTAAGAACAAATAAACAACGGCAAATAAATCGTATGACACTGATTTACACAGACCGTTCAAAAATTGCGCGGATTTTATCACATTCCTTTACCGTGAAGAAACGTGTTGTAGCGCCGAATGTATGGGTTTTAATACTACACATACAAAAAACGAGGCCGAAGCCTCGTTTTTAGTGATTCGGTCTCGAGCGATTAACGCGTGCGAGGACAAATCTCTTCGTCAGAGAAGAAGTACGCGATTTCACGAGCAGCTGACTCAGGAGCGTCAGAACCGTGAACAGCGTTTTCGTCGATAGACTCTGCGTAGTCAGAACGTAGTGTTCCAGCAGCAGCTTCCGCTGGGTTAGTTGCACCCATGATTTCACGGTTTTTAACTACAGCGTTCTCACCTTCTAGTACCTGAACCATTACTGGGCCAGATGTCATGAAGTCTACCAATGCGCCAAAGAAAGGACGCTCTTTGTGTTCTGCGTAGAAACCTTCAGCTTGCTCTTTGCTCATGTGAAGCATTTTAGAAGCAACGATGCGAAGACCTGCACTTTCAAAACGGTTGTAAACAGCACCGATTACGTTTTTAGCAACCGCATCAGGCTTGATAATCGAAAACGTACGCTCTAGAGCCATAGTTTCTCTCCAATAAAAAGTCTCAGTAATTTTTGGCCGCGAATTATAGGCAATTATTCGCGGGTTTGCTAGCGATGATTTCAATCATGCAAAGCGCATTACTACACGCGATAAATATTACAGTTTAATGACAGTGTTGATGTAATGGCAAAAATCACTATTCGAGGCAGAAATACACGAAGAGTGGCTTTAGGACACATACCTTCCACAGAACGGATTCGGCAAAAGTGAATGTTAGTGTATTGAGGGTTGCTCCTCAAACCTTCCACCGCATGGATGCGGTGGCAGAGCGCACATGGAAGTGTTCACAGCGAGTATTTAACCTAAAGCTACACTTTCAAGAACAGTAATACACGATGAGTGGGTGTAGGACACATACCTTCCACAGCATGGATGCTGTGGCAGAGCCTACATGGATGTATTCACGGCGAGTATGTGACCTACAGCCACTCTTCGCGCGCATCGCTGTGACTTAAGAATCATGCGTGCTGGCGCGCAAGCTCTTGAATTTTGCCTACAATGGCGCGAAGACCATTGCCTCGTGTGGGTGTGATGTGATTTTCTAAGTCTAGCGTTTGAAAATAACCATCGATATCAAAATCTAGAATAGCTTTTGGCGTTTTCTTATTGAAAGCAGCAAGCACAAGTGCCAGCAAGCCTTGAACAATAACTGCGTCGCTATCGACATCAAAAGAAATGATGTTGTTGTCGTACGATTCAACCAACCACACATTACTCTGG
>JALUXV010000335.1 GCA_027013165.1 Alteromonadaceae bacterium | reverse complement strand
GTTACGAGCGTAATATGACTAACGATAGAAAAGGGAATCAAAGATGATAGAAATATCGGGCTTGGCGAAGCGGTTTGCGGTAGAAAACCCAAAAAAGCTAAGTGAACAAGAGAAGAAGGACCCGAGATTACAAGGTCGCTATTTTCAATCAGTGCGTGATGTGTCATTTACCTGTGAAAAAGGTCAAGTACTCGGGTTACTTGGACCTAACGGTGCGGGTAAAACTACTTCGTTGCGCATATTGTCAACGGCACTTACACCTGATGCAGGTTCAGTGAAAATAGCGGGTGAGAATGTGCTAGAAAACCCGCTTATCGCTCGCAAGAAAATCGGCTTTTTATCCAGTTCTACTGGCTTGTACGGGCGTCTTACAGGGCGGGAAAATATTGCTTACTTTGGTCAACTGCACGGTATTGAAGATAACGTCATTGCTGCGCGAATTTCGGAAATGGCCGACCTTCTCGACATGCATAGCTTTTTGGAGCGTCGTGCTGAAAACTTTTCATCGGGGATGAAGCAAAAAATATCTATTGCTCGCGCGGTTATCCACGAGCCCGAGTTGGTTATTCTAGATGAACCAACCACGGGGCTAGATATTATGGCCACATCTACAGTCATGGAATTTATCCAACGTTTGAAAGACAAGGGCACACCAGTCATATTCTCAACACACCATTTAGATGAAGTTCAAGCATTGTGCGATAGAGTTGTGGTGATTAATTTGGGTGAAACAGTATTTGACGACACAGTATCAGCATTCAGTGATTTATCTGGTGGACGTATGCACGAAAGCTTCTTAAAAACACTGGAAGGCAGCAAGGAGGCAGAAAGCAATGTGGTTAATTTTTAAGAAAGAATTCAAAGAATTGATTCGCGACAGAAAAACTATCATGTTCATGGTAGTGCTACCTGTATTGCTATTTCCTTTGATGATTGGCGTCACAGTGTTCTTTACGAGCTCAGCCATTAAAAAAGCTGAAAGTGAAGTACTACAGTACGCTATGGTGGGTGATGCGTACGCGCCCCACATTGCTCAAGCATTTATTGACGATACTGAACATTTTGAGCTGATAGATATTGGTGATAACACTGATTATGCGGCGCTTATCAAAAATGAAACCTTAGATTTTGTGCTAGTTATACCAGAAGGTTTTACCGGAGACATATTGGCATCAGGGCAACAAAAACTATCGTTGTATTTAAACGATGCTGGTTTGAATAAAGTCATGAGTCGCGTTTCTGATATTACTGATAAATTTGCTTCAGAGTATCAGTCTACGGCCTTTGCGACACTGGGTTTGAATACAGAGCAACAAGAGGCACTTATTGAGCCCCTCGTGATTGAGAAAGAGAATATCGCTGACGAACGAGAAGTGTGGGGTGAGCGCATTGGTGGTTTGTTACCCTACTTTATCTTTTTCCTTTGTTTACAAGGAGCGATGGCACCAGCAGCTGACTTAGGTGCAGGGGAAAAGGAAAGAGGCACACTTGAGACTTTACTTATTTCACCCATGGAGCGTTACAAGCTAGTGTTAGGTAAATTTCTGACAATTAGTGCTGCTGGTTTGATCACCGCTTTAATAACGGTGACATCAATGGCAACGTGGGGAATTGTAATCTCTCAAGGTATGGCCATAGAGTTTGTGGCGGAAATAATGGCGTTGGTTGGAATACTAGACTTTGTGTTGATTTTCTTCATGCTGGTTCCTATCGTCGCTATTTTCGCATCAGCCTTGTTAACTTTATCTATCTACGCTCGTTCGTTTAAAGAGGCGCAAAGTTACATGGGGGCCATGGTGATGGTGATTATATTCCCAGTACTTATTGCAATGATGCCCGGTGTCGAGCTAAAAGGCGGTTGGGTTTGGGTACCGTTGACTAATGTGGCCCTTGCCATGAAAGAGCTGTTCAAAGGTACTATGGACTACTTCGCATTATTTGGAATATTTACGTCAACGGCGGCGATTGCAGCTGTGCTAATTACTTTCTGCGTATATTGGTTCAACAAAGAAAAGGTACTGTTTAGATAATCTCTTGGTCTAGTGGCGGAAATTTGCACCGCCACTAGATATCAACAGCAAACCATTAGATTCAAGCACTAGTGTTCACCTTGCCCAATATACTTTCCCATCCCTCTGGTATCTTTCCTTGTAGTACATAAGAGTAAGCAAGAAGCTCTGCAATAACAAAATAGAGCGTTTCTGGTATGTCTTGGCCAACGTCCAATGTACTCAGTATATTGCTTAGGTAAGGGTCTTCATGCACCAAAACGCCATTTTCTTCTGCAAGTGCTATTATGGCTTCAGCTAAATCGCCATAACCTTTAGACACAACGCTGGGAGCAGATTTGTTATCAACCCTGTTGTACTTTAATCCAATGGCGCGTTTTGCTTTTTCACTCATACCCGCGTCTCGAAGATATGATGAGGGCGTTGCTCTAAAGATGCGGGTATTGCCACTTGTTGCACGCTAGTACTATCTACAATGATACCGATTTCAGTAAGACGTCTTTTAAGATAGGGAAGGGTATCGGCAACTTTTGTCATTAACACTTTATTCGATGTGTAAAAGTCGAGTGTTATATCGTTGTTATTAATTTTAGATTTAGCGAGCAATTGGCCCAATTCACCCACATCCAATTTCATGGTGATATTCCAGAGCTTGCGTTTACCCTTTTGCGTATTTTTATGCTCTTTGCTTTCGGGTTCGCGGTAAATCCTTAATTCTGGAGGTTGGGTGTTCTCTGAAAGCGAGGGAATGATGTAGTAAAAGTTATCTTGACCATTAATTCGTGCTTCCGCCGATGCAAGTTTATTGTGCTGGTGGTTAGCAAGAAGGGTTTTAAGGCTATCTAGTAGTACACCTTTTGAATCAGCCGATGCAAAATCTTGTAGTACCCTACTCGGCGGTGTTTTAACGTCAGTCATTCCAATGGTCTTCGCAATAATATGACTGGGATTGTCTATTTGCTGTTTAAGAGATGGAGAGCGTTGCAGCGCTTTGGAAGCCAGTGATATTTGTAGCATGGAAATTATTCCCTGCATAAATGTTCCTCCAGTGGCAGGGCTTAACAATTGGAGAGGGGTCACTGGTAATGTCGGACTTTGCACCAGTCGAGCTAATGAATCTGCCAGTGGTGGACGATCAACGTTAACAGAAGGTTCGGGGTTAAATTGTTGAATATTACCTAGGTGACTTAAATTGACTTTCATTCTTATCGCTAATGGCAAAAAGGAAGCAGCTAAAACAGGGGAGCTACCTGAGGAACTCTTTACGGTATGAGATGCGGCGCTATTGTTTGTAGTTAAAGTATCAACAATAGGAGGTACTTTACTCACCGTCGTCAACTCCGCCATAGTCGCTTTCACAGATACTTTTGTTATTTCATCTGTTTTTTTGGGGGGGAGCGCAGGGGCTTTCAAAGCTGCATCTGAGTTCGATTGAGTCATCTTGGGCGTTGACCGCTGTATTTTGCCGTTAAAGGCTTGTGCGCTAGGCTCACTTAATTTTGGTGTCACGTCATTAATGCTTGAACTAAGGCGCTGAGTTAGTTTTGTTAAGGGATCGATAGTATCAACTTGAGGCGGAGGTAGCTTAGATACGCTGTTTAAGATAGCACTTAGCTGCGCTAACGCGGTATTAGTAGAGCCAGTTTTGGTCAACAGCGAACGAGACATTTCAACAATTACGCGATGGACCTCTGAGTGTTGAAGCCTTGTTGAGTCCTCTTGATGATGCTTTAGGTTTTGAGCTGTAGAGAGATTTTTAACGGGCTTCTCGATACCAGTTAAAGAGGCGCTGTTGACGGTTTGCCCGAGTAATGTGGAAGTTCCCATACTTTTTTCGGGAGCTTTCTCCACATGAGCTAGAGGTAAGCTACTTAATGTGGATTTCGGTATTGAAATTTGTGCAACCTCGGCTGGTATAAGGGCGTTTGGCACAGAGGGCAGTTTTAATTGAGGCGTGCTTGATGCGGCATGAAGGATTAGTTGTCCATGGTTGGCTTTTACTGTGGCAGCACCTCTGAGTGTGTTTGCTGGGAATAGGTTTGCTAATAATTTGCCTTGAAGCGGGGGTTGTAGAACTGTGTTGGTAAGAAGAGTGATGCCTGATTTGGTCAACCCCTCTTTTATCAACAGTTGCAACGTTTGTTTTGTGACAGGTAAGTCCTGAGCAACCACATTCACTTTGGAACTCTTGCTATGAGTTTGTTCTGGTAACATCGAAACACTTATTTTGGGCGGGCTTTCAGGATGGTTCACTACAGATATCTTAATAGTCTGTCCCAGTGGTAGCGGTTTGCTAGCCACAGGCAAGGGCAACTCTTGACCAGCGGAAAGCTTTACTCTTATGTTCTGTGGGCTTTGTTGAACGAGTTTACCCTGAACTGAGGTGTCCAAACTTAAGGTTGACGATGCTGCTGATGTGATTTGTTGTATGAGCAGACGAACATTAGCTTCGGTAATAGCATTGGTCGACTTTGAAAGCGTTTGAGCAAGTAAAAGCCCAATGCTGTCAGGTTGGCCTTTCACTTTGGCGTATTGCCACTGTTTTGCCGTTGGCAATGTCAGTGCGGGTGGTAATTTTAGTTGAAGTACGTTATTACCTAGCCCTTTAAGCAGCGCATTTTGTGTGCTTTTTACGTTATTAGTCAGTTGCTCCAAATGCACTCTTGGAAGCCCGTCAAGTAGACTCAACTTGACGAGTTTGTCCATCGTTGCACTGTCATTAGAAGTGATTGGCGTCGACGTGGCGTGAGCAATAAATTGAGAAAGCAACGTATTCATAAATCAATTATCGGCGTGGTGTTACTTTTCTTAATAGATTCAGTAATTATGAGACAAAATTTCTGTCCCGTGTTTACTAATTATCCAACAAGTAGGCGTTTGATTTGAAGTAAATCATAATTAATGACTTTCATCTTGGGTTGGAGGTGCGATGGAATTTTGTTGTGGTATACTACGCAGAATTTTTCAAAGCTTATGAAAGGGCGGTAAATTGTCGGGGTTATCTGCATCGCAACTCACGTGTATTAAACGCGACCGCGTACTGTTCAAAGCATTATCACTGCAGGTGTCTAAAGGCGATTTACTCTATCTTAGAGGCCCCAATGGTGCCGGGAAAACCAGCCTATTGCGTATTCTCACTGGTTTGTCGCTTCCAGAAGAGGGAGACGTTGTTTTTGACGGTGTGAGCATATTTTCTTCCCACTCAAATTACACAGAAAAACTAGTATATCTTGGACACAAAAGTGCATTAAACCCAGCCTTGTCTGCGGTGGAAAATCTACACTTTTGGGCTGCACAGCACAGGGTATCTATTAAAACCGCGAACTTATATGAGGTATTAGACACCCTAGGTTTGGTGGGCCTTGAAGAAGTACCTGTGAAATTTCTGTCTGCGGGACAACAGCGTCGTGTTGCATTGAGTCGTTTGTGGTTGAAAACCGCCGAGCTTTGGGTGCTCGATGAACCATTTACGGCACTTGATGTGGAGGGGGTTTCACTGTTAGAAAAATTGTTTGCTAACCATTGTGCAGCAGGTGGAATGATCATCACAACGTCTCATCAGGCTCTGTCTAGTATGGCTGGAAAGTATCGCACCTATGATTTGGAGTATAACCTGTGAGCGCTTTTTACACGGGAGTCTTTAAGCGAGATCTCACGTTGGCGTTTCGTCAAAAAGCGGAGCTACTTCAACCGCTCATGTTTCTTGTTCTTGTGGTGAGTCTGTTTCCCATTGGTGTGGGGCCTGCGCCAGAAATTTTGCAAGTAATAGGTCCTGGTGTTATTTGGGTAGCGGCAATTTTGTCTTCATTGATGGGGATGGAAAGGTTGTTCAGAGATGATTTCCACGATGGCTCACTAGAACAGCTCATGCTCAGCGGTATGAACCTGAACCTTGTAGTTGCCGTAAAGATTTTCGTTCACTGGTTAGTAAGCGCAGTTCCTTTGTTGATACTTTCACCTTTACTTGCGATGTTTTTGCACATGACGTTCGACATGTACATTGCATTGTTAATGACCTTGTTGCTGGGAACGCCATTAATTTCGATGGTTGGCGCTATTGCAGTGGGTTTAACCGTTGGGGTTAATCGCGGTGGGGTGTTGTTGGCATTACTGCTAATTCCTGTATTCATTCCATTATTGATATTCGCCACATCGGCTGTGGATTCCGCCGCACTGCAATTACCTTATCTTTCTCAGCTTGCTATCATTGCGGCCATGTTATTGTTGGCTGTGGCATTTTCGCCCTTCGCGATTACTTATTCTCTTAAAGTGAGTCAAAACTGATGTGGAAATGGTTACATCCTTACGCTAAAACTGAAAACGCCTATGCCCTATGTAATACGCTACTGCCGTGGTTCTGGGCAGGGACTTGTGCATTTTTGTCTGTCGGTATTGTGTGGGGCTTGGTGTTTGCACCACAAGATTATCAACAGTTTGAGTCTGTGCGCATTATCTACATTCACGTACCCAGTGCTATGTTGTCGATGGGAGCCTATGTGGCCATGGCCGTAGCTGCGCTGGTAGGTATAGTGTGGCAGTGGCGCACTGCATTTATGACGATGATAGCCATTGCACCTGTTGGGGCCGTGGTGACTTTTGTCGCTTTGTTCACTGGTGCCGCTTGGGGTAAGCCTATGTGGGGAACATGGTGGATATGGGATGCACGACTCACTTCGGAACTTATTTTACTTTTCTTATATATTGGGATAATTGCACTTTACGGCGTATTTGACGATAAGCAGCAGGCAGGCAAAGCCGCTGGTGTAATGGCTCTTGTGGGGGTGGTTAACGTCCCTATCATCCATTATTCGGTGGTGTGGTGGAATACCCTTCATCAAGGCGCAAGCATTAGTAAAGTGGATAAGCCAGATGTAGCTGATCCCATGCTATGGCCCCTACTTATATGCATTATTGGTTTCTCATTTTTTATTGCAGCCGTGAGTACCGTAAGATTAAAAAGCGAGATTGTTCGTCGTGAGATGCATCGCCCTTGGGTGCAAAAGCTAGCACACAATAACGGAGTAACTACTGATGCAGTTTGATAGCTTTTCAGACTTTTTACACATGGGTGGCTATGCATTTTATATTTGGCTAGCTTACGGTGTGACCTTTGTTGCGCTGGTTGGAATAGTCACCCAGTCAATTCTTGAGCACCGCAGCCTCATTAAAAACATCACCAAAGAACAAGCTCGCCAAGCGCGGATTAAAAAGTCCCAAGCAAAGTCTAAAAAGACTGAAATCGCCGAATCAGAATGAAAGTTTTAGTGAGTTGATAAATGAATCCAAGAAGAAAGCAGAGATTAGCCGCTGTTGGTATTGTAGGTGTATTAGTGTTCGGTGCTATTGGTCTGATGCTTTATGCGCTGAACGACAGTATTGATTTGTTTTACACTCCCAGCGAAATTATTGAAGGGAAGCAGGGGCAAATCCCTCAGGTTGGCCAACGCCTGCGTATAGGCGGTATGGTGGTAGAGGGCACAGTTAGTAGAGATCCTCAATCTCTGAATGTTTCTTTCGATCTTGTCGATATTGGCCCGGTGGTAACTGTTGAATACAATGGCGTACTACCTGATTTGTTTAGAGAAGGGCAGGGCATTGTTGCTACAGGTATTTTGGTATCGCCCACTAAGATTCGTGCACAGCAGGTATTAGCGAAACACGATGAAGAATATATGCCGCCTGAGCTAGCAGAGCAAATGAAAGGTATTAAGCACGTTAAGCCAAGTGAAGTTGATGATTACGACAACGGAGGCGACGAGTTGTGATACCTGAAATAGGAAATATTGCTCTTACCCTAGCACTGGTTGTCTCGATTCTCCTCGCTATTTATCCTCTTTGGGGCGCACACCGACAACACCAAGCTTTAATGGCCACTGCAAAACCTCTCGCCGTAGGTTTATTTATACTCACATTGATTGCCTATGTGTGTTTGACCTATTCCTTTGTGAACGACGATTTTAGCGTTGCGTATGTCGCTCAGCATTCAAATAGTAAGTTGCCCATCTACTACAAAATTACTGCCGTGTGGGGCGGACACGAAGGCTCGTTTTTACTTTGGGTATTAATGCTATCGGTGTGGACTGTTGCTGTTGCCACGTTTAGCCGAGGAATACCTCTACCTATGGTAGCCCGAGTGCTTTCCGTGCTAGGAATGGTAAGTATCGGCTTTTACCTCTTTATGCTGTTAACGTCGAACCCTTTTAATAGTATGTTGCCCTTCTTTCCCGTTGATGGAAGAGACTTAAACCCGCTACTACAAGATTTTGGCATGATCATACACCCACCCATGTTGTATATGGGGTATGTGGGCTTTTCTGTGGCTTTTGCATTTGCGGTTTCTGCACTTCTGTCGGGGCAGTTAGATTCTACTTGGGCACGTTGGTCTCGCCCTTGGGTGATTTCAGCTTGGTCATTTTTAACCTTGGGTATCGCCCTTGGTAGTTGGTGGGCTTACTACGAACTTGGTTGGGGCGGCTGGTGGTTTTGGGACCCTGTAGAAAACGCGTCGTTTATGCCATGGTTAGTGGGAACTGCACTAATGCATTCTTTGGCTGTAACTGAGAAGCGCAAAGCATTTAAATCTTGGACTGTGTTACTTGCCATTGCGGCGTTTTCGTTAAGTTTATTAGGTACATTCTTGGTGCGATCTGGCGTTATTGTGTCTGTTCACTCTTTTGCTGCCGACCCTGAGCGAGGCTTATTTATCCTAGGTATTCTGGTTGTATTGAGTGGTTTTGCGTTGTTCCTATATGCCCTTAGAGCTTCGTCATTAAAAAGTGCCGGTCAGTATAAGGTGTTCTCTAGAGAGGTGTTACTCATTGGTAATAACGTCTTCTTGTGTGCTGCCACTATTGTGGTTCTACTTGGCACCCTTTTACCTCTTGTACACAAAGAACTTGGATTGGGAAGTATTTCGGTAGGCGCGCCATTCTTTAATCAGATGTTTACTGTGTTAATTGTGCCTTTTGTACTGTTTTTGGGGTTAGGACCTCTGACTCGTTGGAAACAGCAATCGGCAAAGGCGCTTCAAAACCAACTTTTGATAGCTGGTGGACTTGCACTTAGCGCTGGTGTGCTCGTTAACTTTGTATACGACCAAGCGGCTTACATGGGTATGCTTGGTATGGTGTTGGTGTTCTGGATTTTGGTCACTACTATTCAGGAAGTGATGCAGCGTATTTCTTCCCAATCAGTAGATGCATCTGCGATTTCTCGACTGCGTAAGCTTACGCCCAGTCATTGGGGAATGGTATTGGGTCACTTAGGCTTTGCGGTGCTACTAATTGGTATCACCCTTGTATCGAACTATGATGTTGAACGAGATGTTCGTATGAATGTAGGCGACTCGCTTACCATTTCTGATTACACCATTAATTTCGATGGGTTAACAAAAGAAGAGGGGCCGAATTATCTCGCCGATGTTGGGGTATTTACTGTAGACAAGGGAAGTGAACAGGTTGCTGAATTAAGACCAGAAAAGCGACTGTATCTCGTGCAACGTATGCCCATGACCGAAGCTGCCATTCACTCCAATTTGGCGCGCGATGTTTTTATTGCGTTAGGAGAGCCGTTAGATAATGGTGCTTGGGCAGTAAGGGTTTATATCAAACCTTTTGTTACCTGGCTGTGGTGGGGTGCACTCATTATGGCTATTGGTGGCGTATTCTCTATTTCTGACAAACGCTATCGTATGGCAAAAAAAGCCAAGGTTAAAAAGCTACTAAGTCGCAATTCAACATCAACCACTAAAGAGGCATTGCAATGAAAAAATCCGCCCTCGTGGTCATTCCTTTAGCTTTATTTTGTATTTTGATTGGGTTTCTTTTTCGGGGGCTATTTTCTGACCCACGTACATTAGACTCTCAAGCGAAAGATAACCCAGTACCTCACTTTGAGCTACCAGATTTAATGACGCCTGCTACCTTGTATACCCCTGAGGTATTTAATGGTGAAGTGACTATTATGAACGTTTGGGGCGTGTGGTGTGTTACTTGCGCTGTGGAACTGCCTTTTCTTACTCATCTTAAAGAATCAGAGCAAGTGCGCTTCGTTGGCTTGTACTTTGACCAAGATTTGGATCCTGATTTTGGTACGAAAACACTAGCCCGTGTGCAGCAAGAAGTTACCACTATGTTAGGAAGGTTCGGTAACCCGTATGAGTTTAATATTTTCGATGTATATAGAGATACCTCTCTTGACCTTGGCGTTACCGGAGCACCGGAACATTTTCTCATAGACGCTAATGGCGTTATTCGTATGCATTATGTTGGCGACATTAATGAGCGAGTTTGGGTAAACAAGGTAAAGCCAGTTTACGATGTTTTGGTTCAAGAGAGAAATGCCATGCTAGTTGATTCGGCTGGAGGTGCTCAGTGAAGCGAGTTCTTTTGGTACTCTTGGTGTTACTATCAGCAAATGCATTTTCAACCGAAGATAGTTATCAGTTTGAATCCGCGCAGCAACGAGAAACCTTTCTCACATTAACCCAAGAGCTGCGTTGTCCCATGTGTCAGAATCAAAACATTGCCGACAGCGACGCTATGATAGCTCACGATATGCGTCGAAAAGTGTATTCACTGGTGCAAGAGGGGAAGAGCGAAAAAGAAGTTATCGATTATATGAAAGCTCGTTATGGTGACTTTGTTCATTATCAGCCTCCTGTCACTTTAGCCACATTGTGGTTATGGCTCACTCCCCTCCTGTTTGTGTTATTGGCACTGACGTTTGTGTTATTACGCAAAAAAAGCGCCGTTAGCGAAGATGTCGAGGAAAAATTGGCTAAAGCAAACGCTATGCTGGAGCAAGAAAAATAATGGGTTGGTCAGAATTTTATATCCTAGTGTCGGGCCTGATGACTTTAGTTGTGTTGTGTGTCGCTTTTCCTTGGTTACGCAAAAAAAATCATGCGAAGTCGGATACCTTGAGTAACACACAAATTGTAAAACAGCGACTAAGTGAGCTTGAGCGTGAAACCAACGAAGGTCTATTGTTAGAAAATGACAAAAATGAGGCGATCAAAGAACTCAAACTCGCCTTGGTGGATGAAAGTGAATTCACGTCTAGTGCAAAAGGTGGTGTTTTAGTTACTATGATTATTGGGGGCCTTGTCGCTATTGGCGTTGG
>JALUXV010000334.1 GCA_027013165.1 Alteromonadaceae bacterium | reverse complement strand
AAAATGGTGCTATTTGTACGTGATGAACAAAAAGCACTCGAAAAAAATGAGATTTAGGCTTAACTATAAAGATTACGTCCTAAGAATACACCTTAAGATTACGCCTTAAGATTACGCCTTAAGAACAATGCCATATCTGTACTACTTTTGGTGTAATAGCGAATCGGTTCTCTTGTTTCGCTGTGAAACGAATGTATTCACTGAGTACGGTTAAGGTGATTGGCGTAAAGTGTAACCAAAATTAGAAAGAAACCCAATAAAATACAACAACGTGTGGAATCAGCAGAATGAGTTTAATGACGGTAAAAGAAGTGGCTGCCTATCTGGGTGTGAAAGAAGTTCGTGTGGAAAGGCTAGAGCGTGAAAGCTTATTAGTATCTAAAGAAAAAGACACTGACGGTAATCCCCTTTTCGACAGCGGTGATGTGGATCGTTACAAGCAATTAGCCGAGCGTTTGGGCGGAATTTAATTTTCCTCCTTCACTCATTTCCCCCTATACGTGCCACACGGGAATGTGACACGCAAAGGGGGTACATGTGTATTTAGGCTTTGAAATCATGAAGCATACGAGCAATCGCTCGGATGCCTTTTGCTGTTGCCCCAACAGGCATTTCTGCCGTTGCACCACCATGATACGCTGCAGCTAAATCTAAATGCACCCACCCCTTGCCTTGTGGATTAACAAAACGAGACAAGAATCCAGCCGCATTCGATGCGCCGCCGCCTCCGCCCCCTTTCATAGGGCGACTATTCGCCGTATCGGCAAATGCCGATGGACAACGATCGGCGTGAAACGCCTCTAAAGGTAACGGCCAAAAACGTTCATTTTCAAGTTTAGCGGCATTCAGCATTTGCTCGCGAGCACTGTCGTCTTTTGAAAATACGGCATGATAGTCAGAACCTAGTGCCACCATTGCTGCCCCCGTTAAGGTAGCAGCATCTATAATCAGTGGCGCACCCGTTTCCGTTGCCGCCATTAAGCCATCAGCTAATACTAAACGACCTTCGGCATCAGTATTCACCACTTCTACTGTCACCCCATTTTTATAGGTGAGCACATCACCAAGCTTGTAAGCGTGGCCGCTAATCAGGTTTTCCGCACAGCATAAAATAAGTTTGATACGCTTATTAATGCCTTGGGTAATGGCCAATCCCAATGCGCCTGTCACTGTTGCTGCGCCGCCCATATCGCATTTCATGTCTAGCATGCCTTCGCTCGATTTGATGCTGTAGCCACCGCTATCAAAGGTTATGCCTTTTCCCACGAGGACGGCATCAACAGGCGCGTCAGCATTGCCAGTAGGGTTGTAATCTAGCTCTAACATAGCAGGTGGCCGTTCACTGCCACGCCCCACATTGTAAATACCCACCCAACCTGCGTCTCTTAATGCTTCGCCTACGGTCATCGTGAAGCTAACTTTGTCTTGCCCCAAGCTTTTTAACCATTGCGCGGCGCGCTGAGCCAAGGTTTCAGGGCTTAAATCTTCTGGGGTGTCGTTTACTAATTGGCGGGTAAACACAAGTGCGGCATATTCCTGCGCCAATTGCGCTTGGTCATCGTTGTCGGCCCAAGTAATAGCAGCAGGATGGCGAGCACGGGTAAAGCTTAACGCAAACGCCCATTGCTGTTCTTTTTGCCAATCACCCGTTAAAGTAACCGCCGGTAAATTTAGACCGTCTAACTTTCGGGCCGCTTGGGCAATCGCACGCTCACTGTCGCTGTCTTGTGCAAGATGAATCAGCGCGCCGGTTTCAGTAAATGAAAGCCGTGCATTTTCGCCCCAAGGCGCGCCAGCCTTTTTGTCACTCAAGCTAACGGTAAAATCTGCCATGGCAAGTTTATCCTTATATCATTATCAATTTATGTTTCGGTGCTGCTTCAATGTAACCGCACCATCAAACGTGCTAGGAGGCTGAAAGCA
>JALUXV010000333.1 GCA_027013165.1 Alteromonadaceae bacterium | reverse complement strand
ATTCGGTGAACGGGGTGTAGAAGGCAAAATTGCTGCCGCTAAGTATGCCCGTGAAAACAAGGTGCCCTATTTAGGAATCTGTTTAGGAATGCAAGTGGCACTGATTGAATACGCTCGTAACGTTGCTGGTATGGAAAACGCCAACAGTACCGAGTTCAACCCAGAAACTGAATTCCCAGTAGTCGGCCTTATCACAGAATGGTTAGATGCCGACGGTTCAACAGAAATCAGAAATGAAACTTCAGACCTAGGTGGAACCATGCGCTTGGGTAGCCAGCTATGTCATCTATTGGAAGGCACCAAAGTTCACGAAATGTATGGCAGTGCAGAAATATACGAACGCCACCGCCATCGCTACGAAGTTAACAATAACCTTCGAGACCAAATTGAAGCCGCGGGGATGAAAGTAAGTGGTTTGTCCACTGACAAACGACTTGTAGAAGTAGTCGAAATACCTGACCATCCTTGGTTCATTGCAGGTCAGTTCCATCCAGAGTTTACGTCTACGCCACGAGATGGACATCCGCTGTTTGAAGGCTTTGTTGCAGCGGCGGGCAAATACCAGAAAGAAAATCACTAAATTCTAAATAAGGGAACACTTTCTCCCGTGGTGTTCCCATCAATCGTTGAGGAAAAAACATGGCGAAGATTAGTCGCATTATTGGACGCGAAATTATGGATTCTCGCGGCAACCCTACTGTAGAGGCAGACGTATACCTAGAGTCTGGCGTTATGGGTCGTGCCGCAGCACCTTCAGGCGCATCAACTGGTAGCCGTGAGGCACTTGAACTGCGTGATGGTGATAAGTCACGTTACATGGGTAAAGGGGTAACTAAAGCGGTTGCTGCCGTTAACGACACCATTGCACCTGCACTTTTGGGTAAAGATGCACTTGCACAAGCCGACATCGATGAAGTTATGCTTGCGCTAGACGGTACTGAAAACAAAGAAGTACTGGGCGCGAACGCTATCCTTGCTGTGTCTCTAGCCACTGCAAAAGCCGCAGCCGCAGAAAAAGGCGTAGCGCTTTACGAACACATTGCCGACCTTAACGGTACTTCTGGCGAATACTCTATGCCAGTGCCAATGATGAATATCATCAACGGTGGTGAGCACGCAGACAACAATGTAGATATTCAAGAGTTCATGGTTCAGCCTGTTGGCGCGAAAAGCTTTAAAGAAGCACTTCGCATGGGCGCAGAAATTTTCCATAACCTGAAAAAAGTACTTTCAGCCAAAGGCCTTAACACGGCAGTAGGCGACGAGGGTGGCTTTGCGCCAAACCTTAGCTCAAACGCTGAAGCACTAGCAGTTATTGTTGAAGCAGTAGAAAAAGCAGGCTACACAATGAACGAAGACGTAACACTTGCACTAGACTGTGCAGCGTCTGAATTCTACAAAGAAGGTCAGTACGTACTTTCTGGTGAAGACAAGAGCTTTGATTCAGAAGCGTTTGGCGACTACCTAGCCGAGCTTTCTTCACAATACCCTATTGTGTCTATTGAAGACGGCCTAGACGAAAGTGACTGGGACGGTTGGGCAAGCCTTACTAAGAAGATTGGTGATAAGGTTCAACTAGTGGGCGACGACTTGTTCGTAACTAACACTAAGATCCTTAAGCGCGGTATCGATAATGGTATTGGTAACTCGATTCTTATCAAGTTCAACCAAATCGGTTCATTAACTGAAACCCTTAACGCAATCAAAATGGCGAAAGATGCTGGCTTTACTGCAGTTATCTCTCACCGTTCTGGTGAAACTGAAGACGCAACCATTGCAGACCTAGCTGTAGGTACAGCGGCAGGCCAAATTAAAACTGGCTCACTATGTCGTTCAGACCGCGTAGCTAAGTACAACCAATTACTTCGCATTGAAGAAGCCCTTGGTGATGCAGCGGTATACAACGGCCGTTCAGAGATCAAAGGT
>JALUXV010000332.1 GCA_027013165.1 Alteromonadaceae bacterium | reverse complement strand
ACTCAGCACCGATAGAACCGCAATAGGTGCGATTGAGTGACTTAAACAACTCGCCCAAAGACATAGCGTCTTGTCCGATGGCATAAGAGCCAACGTTATAAACGGCATCAAAGTCAGATTCGGAAAGATTGTGATGCGATAGTTCTAGGTCGCGCACGCGTGCTTGTTTCCACAATCCGAGAGGATCGAGGTTTGCGTGTTGATGACCGCGAAAACGATATGCATTTATTAGCTGAAGCACTTTGACCTGACGGTCGTCACTAACGGTGTTAGCTTGCGCTGGAGCACTTGTCATTCTGGCTGTAGGGCCTAGCGAAGCAAGTTTCCTAAATTGTTCTTTTATTGCTGTATGATTTGTTTCTAGCTCAACGCCATCAACCTTAGGAAGGTTATCAAAGATTTGACGCCACGTATCTGAAACACTTTGCGAGTCTTCCAAATACGCCTCGTACAATTCCTCAACATAGGCAGCGTTGGCACCAGCCATATGCGAGGAGTCCCACCACGCTTTCATCACGCTTTCTTGCATTATTTTGCCTTGCTACGTTTCGTAAAAAGTATTTACCATCGAATTGTATTATAAGGCTATTCTTGGCATAACCAAGCTTTGAGCCAATGAATACACAAAAAAATAGCCATCCAACTGGGATGGCCATTTAAATCATTACTAACTGTCACAAAAAGTAAACAGAGATAGTATATTAAACAGCCCGTTGTAGCAGCATTGACTTAATCTGGCCAATGGCTTTTGTCGGGTTTAGTCCTTTCGGGCAAACACTCACACAGTTCATGATTCCGTGACAACGGAATACGCTAAATGCGTCATCTAGGTCGTTCAAACGCTCATCTGTCGCCGTGTCTCGGCTGTCGATAAGAAAACGATACGCGTGAAGCAAACCAGCTGGTCCAATGAACTTGTCTGGATTCCACCAGAAAGATGGGCACGAAGTTGAACAACATGCACACAAAATACACTCGTAAAGGCCGTCTAGCTTGGCGCGCTCTTCAGGTGATTGAAGATGCTCACGTGCTGGCGGCTGTTTGTTGTCGTTAATCAAGAAAGGTTTAATTTTCTCGTACTGAGTGTAGAACTGAGTCATGTCTACCACTAAGTCACGAACAACTGGTAAGCCCGGTAATGGACGTACCACTATTTTTCCTTTACCCAATGCAGACAATGGAGTGATACACGCTAGGCCGTTTTTGCCATTCATGTTTACACCATCTGAACCACAAACACCTTCACGGCATGAGCGGCGGAATGACAATGTGGGATCTTGCTCTTTAAGCGCAAGCAAGGCATCCAATACCATCATGTCTCGGCCACCCTCTACTTCTAGGGTGTAGTCTTGCATTCGTGGAGCATTGTCCACGTCTGGGTTATAGCGATAAATTGAAAAAGATAATTGCATGTCTTTAGCCCCTTAATATGAACGCACTTTAGGAGGGAAAGCTTCCCTAAGCTTAGGCGCCATATTTACGTCACGTTTAAGCATAGTTTCAGACTCTGGACGATAGATGCTGTGGCATAGCCAGTTTTCATCGTCGCGATCCGGGAAGTCGAAGCGGCTGTGAGCACCACGGCTTTCGGTTCTGAAGTTCGCTGCTACTGCTGTGCTGTACGCGGTTTCCATAAGGTTATCTAGTTCTAAACACTCAATACGCTGAGTATTAAAGTCAGAGCTCTTATCATCTAGGCGTGCGTGCTGTAAGCGCTCGCGAATTTCGCCAAGCTGCTTAAGACCTCCGGCCATCGCTTCACCTTCACGGAATACTGAGAAGTTAAGCTGCATGCATTCTTGTAAGTCTTTCTTGATTTGAACTGGGTCTTCGCCCTTGCCTTTTTCTGAATTTTCCCAACGGTTGAAACGCGCCATTGCTGCATCGACATCAGATTCAGACGCATCGCGAGATGGAGCCATTTCAGAAA
>JALUXV010000331.1 GCA_027013165.1 Alteromonadaceae bacterium | reverse complement strand
CTTTCACGGCTTTGGGTAGTCTTGGATAAAATAGTGCCATTCTTTTGCTCCTTGGTGGTCTTGCATCTTACATTTGGAATGATACTCAACTATATTATAATGTCAATTAAACCTGAAGGTTGACCCGTTTGACCAACGCTTATCGTGTGAGCTTTTAACTGTGGATTGTATCATTTCACGGTCAATCATGATGAATTAGAGCCGCAAATCAAACGATGTGGATTTAGCTTCACCGTCTGATGGGTGTCGCCATTCGATGGATACCTTAATGATACCTAATGTTGAAGGAAAGGTAAACTGCGGTCTCATTATCACTATCACTATCCTTCTTACTATCACTATCCTTCTTACTATCACTATCGGGTTTATTTGGGTTCCCAGTGAACCCAAGCTAACCCAAATAAACCCACTGGGTTTCTGACGAACCCAGTGCAACCCAAACAAACCCACTGGGTTATACTCTTAAAGTTGGTGTTGACTATTATCCATATATCAGTATCATTAAGCAATGCAGAAATGTATGTATATATGAACCATAGGGGGGTGGAAGATGTTCGGAATCACAATTCTTAATGACAAGAATGGCTATGGCTATGCTTATCGAGTACGGCTCGGCTGGTCGAAAGGGAAGCCAATGATGCAAGAGAGTTTTCTTTTTTCACACTTTGAGTCCCAGAGCGATGCACTCAAGGCGGCTCAAGTGTTTCGAGACTTGTGCGTGAAAACTATGGAAGATACAGGGATTTTCCCCATTGATAAGCGCAGGGATACACCAACAATACGGTCTAAATCAGGTGTTTGTGGCGTAAGCAGAACACACCAACGATCGGGCGGCGTGGCGATGGATAATGTGTACATCTGGCAAGCGGCATGGGTTAATGATGATGGAAGCAAGGGATACGCTTGTTTTGCCGAAAAACGCTATGGTGCAGAGGAAGCATACCAGCTTGCATGTGCTTCACGCATGATACGGCGCAACATTAGGCACTTGGAAGCGAGAGAATTCGATTACCTGTTTGACAATGGGCAAAACATCTTGGCTGCTTTAGATTCAGCTTGAACGAATTGCCAGTGATTGCCAGCTAGAAGATGTTCCGGAATCACTGGCAACCACTGGCAATCAACCGCCAAACCCATAAGTAAGATCGCACGCCTCGCCCGTCTCGTCATTGTTCAACTTGTTAATCATGATGGTCAGGCTATTAAATGCGTGTGCAGGATCATGCTGCCTCAATGTGGATAAGCCGTTGATAGTGTCGCTTTTGCTGCAAATACCATCTGAAACATCAAGCAAATCACTAAAGTCATCATGACTGACATCAAAGGGAAATGCCGTTCCACTGGCGATACTTTGCATTGCAGCTTCACCAAGCGTTGAAATAATGGTGGTAAGAAGTAATTCCTTTTCCGATTCGATTGCCTTGCAGACAATGGTCGCCGTGTCTCCAATAGCGTGCAAATCATGTTCTTCCGCAACTTGTACGATCTTAGCCATGGATAGTTGTTCGGCAAATTCGCTGGCAGGAAAATGGCATGCAGAATTGTTGTTGTACAGAGATTCAATGGTGGATTGGAAGCTTGTACCCGAATAATCCTGAATACACTTGATATGCCCCACGATGGCGTTCAAGTCGTAGTTCTTGATGATTGTGTGGCTAATGTCCTTCATAATTTCATGCATAGGATTCTGCTCCATGTCGTGATGATTTTAGTCAATATACCATCTTCAAATCAAACATTCAAACATTTCGCCTTGCTGTACACAACCAGCAAACCCTGTGATTTCCTTCGTATGTTCCATGATGGCATCATCATAATGCACCAGATACACCCTTTTAATCTCCATCATAAGGTTAAATCCACCGGCTTTTAGCCGGTCAGCTTTAGCTATGATACTCTACAAACCTCGGTTTTGGAGGGTAAGATGGATTACAGG